>DATEDD010000316.1:0-5432 GCA_035286565.1 Anaerolineales bacterium | reverse complement strand
GTTCCTGGGCACAAATAAGAATTCCGCTTCGTTGTCGATAAAGCGGGTGATGAGCCACGGGCACGCGACGCGGTCCACGTGGACGTGAGAGCGGGTAATCCATTTCATGAGGAGCTCCTTTTCCTGTCACTCTCATGCTCCCACAGGGTCTCAGGCCCTGTGGGTTTATTTGAAAACTGCGGCGGTCGCAGACCGCCTTTGAGCGAGACGTGTTACAAGAATATCATCCCATACAAGCCCGCGGCAAGGACAACCGCCGCGACGGTCCACTTTGATTTTGATCGAAAGAGGGAAACCACGGTTGCGCCAAAAATGACCCATGCATGCAGGCCAACGACTGTCTCACTCAAGATACCAAGCGCGGTCGCGCCGATCAACCCCACAACGCCTGCGGTCACACCGTCGAGAAACGCATGTGCGGATTCGTTATTCACCAATCGCTCCAGATAATCATGTCCGATCATGGTGAAGGCAAAGGCCGGTGCGAAGATGGCGGCCGTGATGATGATCGCTCCAAGCGGGCCGCCGCCGATGTAACCAACAAAAGTGGAAAAGATGATCAATGGCGCCGGCAAGAGGCCTGAGAGGGCAAGTCCATCAAGGAATTGCGCGTTCGTCATCCATCTGCCGACTTCAACGGCATCATGCTGGAGGAACGGAATGACGGTATACGCGCCGCCGAAGGTGAGGAGTCCGCTTTTTAGACCGGACCAGAATAAAGCCAGGAGTGAAGCGGGTTTTGTCAAAACAGTGACTGAATCCGATGCATCCTGAATGGCCTGTATTCCAGAAAATCCGATAAAAGCAAGCAAGGTCAAAAATCCTGCGGTGAGAATGAACGCCAGATATTTTTGTTTGCGTTGTGCGAATGTGTAGAATAACCCGGCTGCGAGAAGCGTGACGAGAAAATTGACCTTTAGCAGTTGAGCAAGGCCTGCGATAAAAGCAATTGCCCAAAGCCAGGTGTTCTCATGCAGAGCGTGACTGCCAATACGATGCACCGCGCGGACGATGAGCGCCGCGACGGCGGGCTGCATCCCCATAAATACAGATTGAGAGAGAGGCGAGCTGATCCCATAAGCAACGTAGAACCACGAAAGCAGGAGCATCAATACGAAGCCCGGCAGCATGAAGCCAAGTCCCGCGAATAATGCACCCATGCGGCCGCGCGCGATCATGCCGAAATAAACACATAGCTCATGCGCTTCGGGCCCAGGCAAGGCCTGATAGACTGAGAGGACACGATTGAATTTCTGTGTGCTGATCCATTTTTCCTCCTCCACCAGTTCCTGTCGGATCATGGAAATCTGTGCAACGGGCCCGCCCCAGGCAAGAAATCCGAATCGCAGGAAGCGGAAAAATAGACCCATGTAAGATTGAGGTGCAATGTTGATGCTCGAATCTACTGAAGAGTTTAGTGGTTTTGGCATATCCATGGCTTTAAGAAAGAGTATTTATTAGCTTGTAAAACCACTGCCTGTGGCAGTGAGTAGAGTGAAAAGGTTCTACCGTGAATAGTAATTGAGAAGGTGGACATTACGAATCTCTCTGGAAGGTGTGTGTAATCCAAGAGAAGGTTCATAATGTCCGATCAGAAGATTAACAAGGTATGTCTGTCACTGCAAGATTTTGTTTTTATCAAAAGAATCACGGTTGTGGGTACATCTGAACGAACTGGATGTGCGGTAGCGGTGAAACTGAAACCAAAGACTTGCAAGTGATCTATGCGAGACATAGTGCTGATGAGCGCGCCTTCTAGGCGCATTGCCCTAAAGCCACCGCCTTTGGCGGTGGTAGTTTACTAGTGTATTGATTCGTTCGATGATTGCATCGCGTGCCTGTTCGTAATTCTCACTGACAGGCAGCACGCCATTCCATTGTTCGACACTCGCTTTTTGATTATATTCTTCGGGCAGTTCGCAAAAGGTGATAATTCGTTGTGCAGATTCCACATCAGCAAGCGATAATTCTCGTGGGACGGATTCGGTTGGAGTCAGCCCGTCTTCAAGCAATCCTATGACAGCGTGTGGAGATAAGGTTTGGTCCGGATTCGTGCCTCGAGCAACGGCCTGGAGGTTCAAACCCTTTTCGTCAGCTAATTTATTGAAGTAAGCTGCGGCAACGACGCTTTTCGCCGCGCCGTGTTCACAAACCAAGACGATGGTTGAGGGTTGGGGCATATATATATATCACCTTATAGAACTCGGAGATTTTGGAAATCTCCGAGTTCTTTCGATGAGTTCGAAGAGGATGATGTAAGTGTTTGGTATGATAAATTATCAAAGATTATGGAAGTATGTAAACGCTCACGCTAGCCTTGGAAATCTTGAATGCTCACTACCGATTTACGGGAAGTAACGATAAATGTCTTTTCGATGCAGACAGCGAAGAAATACTAATGTTGCCCCTTGCAATTTGATCCCTATCCTGTGATCCCCAATGCGGACTCGATAATAAGATTCGCTTCCCTCCATTTTCTTCACATTTTGGATGGCGGATAAAGAAGAAGCTGCCTTCGCTTCGGTAATCACAGCGGCGACTTTCTTTTTCACCCCTTTTTCTTTAATGCGTTTTATGTCTTTGAGAAAACTCTCGCGGAATTCAAGTTCCACGTTATGCTCCCAGAGCCTTCATCACTTCCTTCTCGCTGACGATTTCGCTGTCTTCGCCCTCGCGCATGGCATTGGCTAAACCAACATCTTCGAGCAATTCTTCGAACAAATCATGAAACAGGTCGCGGCGTTCCTGAAACAATTCCAGGAGCGCTTGTTTTATCAAATCCTTCATTCGCTTGTCTTCAAGAGAGAACGTGGTCATGATAGGCCTCTTTCAAGATTATAGCACTTTTACCCTGGGCGTTCCGCCGACCCGCGCGACGCCATCTTTGCCAAGTGTCAGCGGGAGTGGAATAGGTTGCATTTGAAGAGTGGCTGCCATGCGGTTATTTTACTCGAAATTCAAAGGGATGATTTGTCGGCGTATGGCAGAACTCGGAGATTTTGGAAATCTCCGAGTTCTTTCTTGATGATGAGTTCGAAGAGGATGAAATAGGTGTTGGGCATGAATACGTTGAATGGTTATTTCACTTTCACTAGCCCTGAACTGATTGCAAATTTTACCAAATCAACACGGGAATGCAGGTTGAGTTTGCTCATGATCCGTTCACGATGGCGGGCGATCGTCTTCGGGCTAAGTCCCAGTTTTTCGCCAATCTGCTGGTTCGTCAATCCTTGTGCCACCATTTCGAGTACTCCGCGTTCCCGTTCGCTCAGTACTTCCAGTTTCACTGCGGCTTCAGGTTCATTGCCGGTGGATTCCTGTTTGCTCGCGAGTTGTTGATAATCTTCCAGTAGCCAGCGCGCCAGCGCGGGCTGCAGGTAGACGTGTCCCTGTGTGACGGCATGGATTGCCGAAACCAATTCGTCAGAAGCCACTTGTTTGGTAAGGTAACCGGATGCTCCTGCCGCAAGCATTTCCATGAAATAAAATTTATCCTCATGCACAGTCAGACAGAGTATCACACATTCTGGCCACAGTTTTTTTATTTGACGCGTTGCCTGCAATCCATCCATCTCTGGCATGGTAATGTCCATGAGTATGATGTCGGGACGCGTCTCCAGGGCGCGCTCTATGGCTTCGCGGCCATTGCTTGCTTCGGCGATCACTTTGAAATCAGGCTGGGATTCCAGGAAAGACTTCAGGCCAGTTCGTACCACTTGATGGTCATCTGCCAGCATAATGCGAATTGGGGACATGTCAGTCTCCCTGTTTTGATGGTATCGGAATTTCGACTTCAACCGTTGTACCCTCGCTTGGACTTGATTTTATCTGCATTTCCCCGCCAACTGATTCTGCCCGTTCTTTCATTCCCGCCAATCCCCAGCCGCGCGGGGCAACGAATACCTGATCTGGGTCAAAGCCGTTGCCTTTGTCAGAAATTTTCAATAACACAGATCCAGGCTTATATTCCAGGCATAAATCCACTTCTTTGGTCTCAGCATGACGCAAGGTATTCGTCAGCGCTTCCTGGGCTACTCGGAAGAGCACCGTTTCGATCAAGGGGTCAATTCGGGCAGGATTGCCATTGATTTCCATTTTTGCCTTCAAGCCTCGGCGTTGAAAATCCTGTTCGAGCATATATTTCAATGCAGTAACCAATCCCAATTCATCCAAATCTGGCGGGCGAAGCATGTATACCATTTGAACCATGCTTTGGGACATTTGACGCGATAGATTTTGTAAACGATCTAGAATGGTATGTGTGCCATTATCGTTTGGCAGGGCATTTTGCAGAGTCCCGATGTCAAGCGTAAAGGCAGTCAGAGTTTGCGCCATTTCGTCGTGCAGCTCGCGGGCGATACGGGCGCGTTCCTCTTCCTGTGTGCGGATGGTGTTACGTAACAGCTCCTTGCGCAGTTGTTCCTGGCGTTCCAGCGCCTCCAAATGCATTTTCTGGGCTGCCCGTTGTTCATCCTGGCGTTCTTTTTCCAGAAAGTTTGCGCTCCCGAACATGCTGATTGTGATGATGGTGCCTGCTACTGTTCGGACTGCTTGAATGGGAATGCCAGTTAGCGCAATGAAGTTTTCTGTATTCACCACACTGGCGAATACTGCCGGAATAGGTGAAACAAATAACTGCGTTATGCTGTAGACTGCAAAGCCAGCCGATGCCCATTTCAGGTAAACATTTAACGGAAAACGCCCATTGGCAAAGGCACGCGTGGAGGCGGCGTTCAGCCCAATGGTCGCGAGAGCCGCACTTGGTACGGCCAGCAGATAACGGACAAGTGTACCCATCAGTGAATACACCGAAATGGTTGAGTTGGCGTATGCCCATATTACATCTGCACCAACCAATAAGGCATAGAGGGGTAGTGTCACCATTCCAAAGTAGGCCAGGGGAGTAAAGTAAGTGCGAAGCGTTCTAAACGCTCGGAAGCCATAGACTGCCAAAGCGACAAATGATGTTGTAAGCACTACCAGTTGGATCCAGCTCATCCATGCCGGCAGATTGATCTGAATTCTCCTGGCCTGGATTAAAAAAATCTCAAACCATTCGTGGATTCCATGAAGGAGACCAAAAATTGACAGGGGGCGAAGCAAACGAATTAATTCCAGCGATGATGTACGAGTCGATTCAAGAATTAGTATTAACCCCATACTGAAGAAGGAAAGTCCATAAAGGAAGTAGACGATCAAAAGGACTTCGAAGTTAGCCATCGTGTTCTCTTGGGTATTTTACTGCTTAAATAGGCAACAATTTACCCAATTATTTGTGACAATTGTCACTATTGGGTTTTCATGCTCTATGTAAAATAGAATTGTTTGGGTTGTACAACCCAAAGAAGATCAATCACCTACCCAATGGAGAATCAAATGAAGAAGATCTTTGCAGTCTTGTCCGTGCTCATCCTGGCCTCTCTGCTGTTGAG
>DATEDD010000315.1:0-5432 GCA_035286565.1 Anaerolineales bacterium | reverse complement strand
TTTCCTCAAGTCTGCCCTCAAAAGCCGCTACCCACAACTGGCTGTATTCATCGTGTTTCTGGTTGGGTATATCTTCGCCATCCTAGCGGGTCTCATCGGCACACCCGTTGGAAGTCATAATTTCAGCATTGTATTCGTGTGGATTGCCTGGTGGGCGATTCTGATTCTCGTTGCCGTCCCATTTTTCGGGCGCGGTTGGTGTGCTGTCTGTCCAATCCCGCTTCCTGGTGAATGGCTGCAACGCGGCGCGGTATTAAATCCGCCGGATAAAAAACCAAAATGGCTCAATCTCCGTTGGCCAAAATTCCTCCGTAGCATCTGGTTGCAAAATATATCTTTTCTCCTGCTTGCTCTTTTTAGCAGTGTTCTTCTCACTACACCCAACATCACCGCAATTGTCCTTGCCGCCATGCTCTTCGCCGCCATTGGACTGAGCATGATCTTCGAACGCCGCGCCTTTTGCCGTTATCTCTGTCCCGTTGGTGGATTTATCGGTTTGTATTCTCAAACAGCACCGATCGAATTGCGAATCAAAGACAAGCAAATCTGCGTGACCTGCGATGGCAAGCCCTGCTACAACGGATCGCAAGCAGGGTATGGCTGTCCGTGGGATGTCTTTCCTGGCGGCTTGACGAAGAATACCTATTGCGGTTTGTGCATGGAATGTATCCGCACCTGCCCGCACGATAATATTGCGATCAACCTTCGTCCATTCTCTGCCGATCTTGCGAAACCATCTACAAGAATTGACGAAGCCTTCAAAGCCTTCATCATGCTTGGTTCGGCAATGATCTATGCGGGTGTTCTGCTTGGTCCTTGGGGCGTGTTCAAGGATGCGGCTTACAATGTTGGCACAAGTGCATGGTTTATTTATGCCACCATTTTTCTGGCAATAATTATTGCTATTCTTCCTGGCTTTTTCTGGTTGATGATTTCCCTCACCCCTCGCTCCTCTCCCATTGGGAGAGGGGTTGGGGTGAGGGTATTTGCTTCTCTCGCAACCGCCCTCATTCCTCTCGGCTTGATGTTTTGGGTTGCGTTCAGTTTATCTTTTGTGCTTACCAATGCAACCTACATTCTTGCCTCATTATCCGATCCGCTTGGTCTCGGCTGGAATTTGTTTGGCACAGCAAACGCCGTGTGGCAGCCTATGCTCACATCCATTCTCCCGCCCGCGCAAACACTTGCATTGGTCGGCGGCTTGATTTGGTCGGCACATACCGCGCAAAAGTCTGCGAACGAAGTGAAAGTATCATCGGTTCCCACTCTCATCTATTGCTTTATTACTACATTGGCAATGCTATGGTTACTACTATGAAACGCTCGGAACTCCTCACCCGCATTTTGATAACGGTGGCAGTTTTGGGGGCCGTCGGAGCGCCGCTCTTTATCTGGGCGCGCACGCCGCTTATCCACGCAAATATTGCGGAAGATGGCGGATGGAATCCCGATGTAATCCAGGCAAATGTCGGTGAGCCGCTTCATTTGAAACTCACATCGGACGATGTCGTTCACGGATTCGCTGTCGGTCAAATGGATATGCAAAGCGAAGATGTTCTACCTGGCAAAGTCACCGACGTCACTTTGACATTTGATAAGCCTGGAATTTACACTTTCTTCTGTACGCGTTGGTGCGGACTCAATCACTGGCGGATGCGCGGCACGATTGAAGTCGCCGGTTCAAACGCGGACCCTGAGCCTGCACTGAGCGAAGTCGAAATGCCAATGTATGTGACTCTCGGACTCAACATTGACGCGCCGCACGAGTCGCCGATCATCCCATCTCGAACGCCCTCGGCATTTCGCGGTGAAAAACTTGCTGCCAACTTGCCAATCTCCACATATACCAATCCAAATTTCCATCGTTCCAATTCACCATATCAGTTATTTGAAAAATTGAATTCAACTGATCTAAGCGATTCTGGAAAATGGGATGTTGTCAGTTATATCTGGGAATCAAACACCACAACTGAATCTCTCGCAAATGGACAACAACTCTATGCCCAGAACTGCGCGGCTTGTCACGGTGAGAACGGCGCAGGTAATGGCGTCTTCGCCGATGATCTTGCCGCGGCAGGAGAATTGTCCATGCAGACGATGGCAGGCACAGATAACATGACAATGCAGACCCCTGTTGATTTCTCCGACCCAACGCGCATGCTCGGTGCAAGTCCCGCACTGCTGCAAGGAAAAATCCTGCGCGGCGGCATGGGCACGGGCATGCCCATGTGGGGCTCGATATTTACCGAAGACCAAATCTGGGATTTGATTGCGTATCTATACTCTTTTCAATTCAATTACTTACCTTATGCACCACCATGATTCCCTGAGCGGAGCGAAGGGTCTCTGAGATAGTCGTAGAGACCCTTCGCTGTCGCTCAGGGCGACATACGCAAAGGCGCGTATGGTGAGGAAATTATCATCAAGGAGAGTCTCGATGAGTAAGAAACACAGGAAGCAAAAACAAAGAAAATCCTTTCCGTGGCCGCTTGTTGTATTTGGCGGACTCCTGCTGATTGTTGCTGCGTTTTTCTTTGCCAATCAAAGCGGAGATGGCAGTGGAACACCATCCATTGCAGTGGATCAGCAAAAGATTGATTATGGTGATGTAAAATTCAACGTGGAGAAGACCTTCACCATTAAAATCACAAACAAGGGCGACGGTACTCTGCGCTTCAAAGAGGATCCGTATATCGAAGTTCTGGAGGGCTGCTGACCTCCCCAATTAACCATCGGTTCGATGGTACTAAAGCCTGGTGAAAGCACTATCGTCCAATCCAGTGCCTTCATGATGCATGAAGGCATGGGCGGTCCGCATAACTTCGGTGTTCATTTCAAAACAAGCGATCCTGTCAATCCCGATTTAATTGTGAATGTATTGTCTAACTGGATTCCATAGACATTTACCCTCTTTGTCTGCCTTAATTTAATCTTAACATTCACGCGAACACGGTTGTGTTTAGTGGTATATTCTGGTGGATTAAATTTACGCGGAAACTTAAAGAGGTGTGATGACTTACAAAAAACGAAAATCAACCATTGATCCTGTCATTATTGTTACTCTTGGCGTTGTGTTTGTCGCAATTGCAATCGCGCTTTTTGTGTTTCAACCTAATTTAACGTCCATTAACTTCGCCAGCGGCTCTGGTGTTATGAGTCAACTCATCGTAGCTTTCATCACCGGCATCACCACTGGCGGGTTAAGTTGCCTCGCTGTGCAAGGTGGTTTGCTGGCAAGCTCGCTCGCGCATCAATTTGAGCAGGATTACCTTGAGCAGATTGTAAAAAATAAAAGGAAAAAACAAAGTTCGGCCTCGCGCTCTAATTCAGCATTTCCCATTTTTCTTTTTCTTGTCGCAAAAATAATTGCATACACTTTACTCGGCGCGCTTCTCGGCTGGCTTGGTTCGTTTCTCACACTCAGCCCGATGACCCGCGCCATGCTCATGATCGCCATTGGCATCTTCATGGTCGGCAACGCACTGCGAATGTTCAACGTGCATCCGATCTTCCGTTACTTCTCCATTGAGCCGCCCAAATTCATCACGCGTTACATCCGCCGCACCGCCAAGGGAACAGATACCTTCACACCGCTCTTCCTTGGTGCGCTCACGGTTTTTATTCCGTGCGGCATCACACAAGCCATGATGGCAACCGCGCTCGGCACAGGCAGTGTCGCCATGGGCGCCGCGCTTATGTTTGCCTTCACGCTTGGAACCAGTCCCGTCTTTTTCATCGTCGCATATTTGACCACTGAACTCGGCTCACGCCTTGAAAAATTCTTCATGCGCTTTGTCGCAGTGGTTCTTTTGATTTTGGGATTTGTGACACTGGATGGCGGACTCAATGTGTTGGGTTCTTCGCTCTCGTTTCAAAACCTGACCCTTCGACTAACCGCTCAGGACGACGCCCGAAACCTGTTCCCGTCCAATAACGACTCAGCACCTATAGCAGACTCTCCCCAAACTTCCTTCCCCGATGGTGAACTCGTCCTCAATGTGAATAATAACGGTTATTTCCCGCGGACTTTAAAGGCCCCAGCCAATAAGAATTTCACTTTGAATTTGGTCACCAATCAAACCTACTCCTGCGCCCGTGACTTCGTCATTCCTGCATTGAATTTTTATGAATTGCTTCCCGATACTGGTGCGGTGCAAGTAAGTATCCCCGCCCAGAAATCAGGCTCAACCCTGTTCTTCACTTGTTCGATGGGAATGTACACAGGTCAGATCGTTTTTGAATAAACTAACAAACCCTAAAGGTCTTTAAGACCTTTAGGGTTTAAAGGAAACCATGATCAAGAAAATCTTCAAAATCCCCGACATGACCTGCTCCAACTGTGCCATGAAACTTGAATCCTTGGAAGATACTCTCGAAGGAGTCAAAGAGATCAACGCCAGTTATCACAGACTTGAAATGGTCGTTGAATACGACGAATCCAAACTCACCGACGAGCAGATTATCACGGCGGTAAAGAGGAAAGGCTATCAGGCTATAGCAGCGTAAGAAGTGTATACAGGAAACACAGTACACAAGTGGACATGGTAAAAATACTTGTTTACGTGTTTACCTGTCTACCTATTTCCGTGTTTACTTACTTCCGTGTATACTCCCCCCATGCCAAAATATTATACTCCCAAGGAAGCAAATGAAACTCTCGCTATCGTCCAACCAATGCTGGAAGAAATGATGGCGATAGGGGAGAAGATCCGCGCGCACCAGCCAGAGCTATGGGACCTTGTCCAAAAGTCTGCAGGCAATGGCGGAAACCCCAAATTAAGCAAACTTCTCACAGAATTTGACCATCTTGATTTCCTCCTCCATCAAATTCAGGATATGGGGATCGAAGTCAAGGATTTGTCCATTGGGCTAATAGACTTCGTCGCTTTGCGCGATGGCAGGGAAGTTTATCTGTGTTGGAAATGTGGCGAGGACAGAATCCAGTTTTGGCACGAGATCGAAACGGGCTTTTCAGGCCGTCAATTGATCGATTGGGAATAAACCGAAAGTTGTCTCGGGCAAGCGGTATTTGAGAAAGCTATAAGAGCGCAAACTCCATACTCATCAAAGACCTTGTCGCTCAAACAACAAGGTCTTCTTATTTTGCAGGAACATCCCGCGGGTCAATAAAAATAACACACGACGATTGTTGCCAACTTGTTTACTTGTCTACCTGTCTACCTGTTTACCTGTTTACCAATCTACCCCAAGGAGCATAAATGAATAAAGGGATCTTATATGGAATTGGCGCGTACGTTGCATGGGGCTTTTTTCCGATTTATTGGAAAATGCTTCATCACGTCCCTGCCATTCAATTGATCGGGCATCGTATCATCTGGTCATTTCTACTTTTGATCGTTGTCATCCTCTTCACCAAACAATGGACGGACTTTCGCAAAACCGTAAATGCCAAAGTTTTGCGCCTCTATGCG
>DATEDD010000314.1:0-4666 GCA_035286565.1 Anaerolineales bacterium | reverse complement strand
TGCGTGATGTTACCCCAGACCTCATTCTGCTTGATGTGATGATGCCCGACCTGGATGGCTTCGAAGTACTTGAGACCATTCGTGAGATCACCAATGTGCCTGTTATCATGCTTACAGCCAAAGGCGAGGAAGATGACCGTGTGCGCGGACTCGAACGCGGCGCGGATGATTACGTCACAAAACCGTTTAGTCCGCGTGAACTTGTCAGCCGTGTGAAAGCCGTTCTTCGCCGCACCGAAGGCGCTACAGGCTCCATGCACGGCTTGCTTGAAATTGACAAACGCCTCAAAATAGATTTTGACCGCCGCGAAATTTGGCTTGAAGGCAAACTTGTAAAATTACGCCCAACGGAATATCGCCTGCTCTTCCATTTGGTACAAAATGCTGGCTGGGTGGTCTCGCACGATCAACTGCTCCAAAAAGTTTGGGGCTACGAATATCGCGACGAGCCGCATTACGTCCGTCTCTACATTAATTACCTGCGCCAGAAACTGGAGAAGGAACCAGCCGACCCCAAATACATCCTGACTGAACGCGGGGTTGGTTATCGCTTTGTGGATTTCAAACGCGCAAAAGAATAATAAAAATTTCTAACAAAATGAATATAAAACGCTTGCGCTTTTTTAACGCAGGCGTTTTAAATTAAGCGTGTAAGCCCAAATCAACCAAACCTAAAGGAGGTACCTATGTCAAACTTAATTCGTTGGGAGCCTGCTCGTGAGATGATGACCTTGCGCGAAGCCATGGATCACCTGTTCGACGACGCCTTCACGCGGCCGCTCCGCCTGGGCAACGGTCATTGGTCCATGCCCACTGTGGATATGTACCAGACCGATAACGAGATCGTGGTGAAAGCCGCCATTCCCGGCGTCAAAACCGATGATATTCAAATCAACGTTACCGGCGAAGTACTTACCATCAAGGGCGAAGTCAAGGAAAAGGAAGATGTAAAGGAGAAGGCATACCACCTTCGCGAGCAGCGCTGGGGTGTTTTCGAACGCACGATTGCCCTGCCTACGGATGTGATCGCTGACAAGGCCAAAGCCGAGTTCGAGAACGGGGTCCTTACCATCACACTTCCCAAAGCGGAAGAAGTTCGCCCCAAGTCCATTACTATCAAGACCAAGTAACATCAAAGCACCAAAAATGGAGTCGAGGTTCAATCGACTCCATTTTTGATTTATGATTGGGGGATCGGAGACTCATCACATGACTAAATCATTCTCATCCTTGCGCGTCAATCCCGACCGTATGCTTGCTGCGTTTAATCAACTGGCATTGATCGGTGCGACAAGCGATGGCGGCGTAGACCGTGTCACATTCAGCGAGACGTATCTCGCCGCGCGCAAATGGTTCAAAGAAGAGATTGAAAAATCTGGCTTGGAATTTCGTACGGATGGGGCTGGAAATTATTCTGCATTTCTTTCTTCATCTGCCCCTGATGACGGGCATCGCAAAATCCCCGTACGGGGTGACCAGACTCTTTTACTTGGTTCACATCTAGACTCCGTCCCCAACGGTGGCCGCTTCGATGGCGCGCTCGGCGTAATGGCGGCTCTTGAAGTGTTGAAAACTGTCAAAGAAAGCGGGATCAACTTGAAGTCCCGCACTGAGCCGAGTCGAAGTGTAAATCTCGAAGCGATTGACTTCACAGATGAAGAAGGTACTTTAGTCGGTTTGCTTGGGAGCGCGGCTCTGGCCGGTCATCTTAGTCAAAAAGATCTGGTTTCTCCGCGCGGCGGACGCGACAAATTAGTTGAGGGAATGGCGCGGGCAGATTTATCCGATAAAAGCATGTTGAACGCGGCGCGCCCGAAGGATTCCCTGGCGGGTTATCTTGAACTGCACATCGAGCAAGGCAAAAGGCTCGAGCGCGCGGGAATGGATATTGGCATTGTCTCCGCGATCGTTGGCATTTGGTCTTATCGTTTGGCATTCATCGGCAGGGCAGACCATGCCGGCACAACTACAATGGACGATAGACTCGACGCTTCGTTGGGCGCAAGCGCATTTACGCTTGCGGCACGTGAATTGGTGATGAAGGACTTTCCGAAGTGTGTGGTGAACGTAGGTAAAATGGATTTTGCGCCCGGCGCATTTAACATCGTCCCGGAGCGCGTGGATGTTTCGCTTGAATTTCGTTCACCTGCTGAAGAGGAATTCAAGCGGCTTGATCTGGCCTTACTTGAATTGGCACGCAGGGAAGCGGGGCATTTTGGCCTGGAATTGAATGTTGAATTTTTGGGAAAGCATTCGCCCAGCATGATGAGCGATAAAGTTCAACAAGCCTATGCTCTCGCCTGTGATGATTTGGGGCTGACACATATTGCGCTTACATCGGGCGCAGGTCACGATGGGCAATCTCTTGCGGACATTTGTCCCGTGGGCATGATCTTCGTCCCCTCAGTGGATGGCACCAGCCATGCTCCGCGCGAATTCACCAAATGGGAAGATTGCGTGAATGGCGCGAATGTTTTGTTACAAACGGTGTTGAGGTTGGCCATGTAATAGGTCACGTATAAAACGTGACCTCCGTGTAAAATAAGGCAATTAATAACAAGCCGGTATCTCATGAAAAACTTTGACCCGAAATACAACGACATCCCCAAGACCGAAATTCACTGCCATCTTGAAGGCGCGATCCGCACGCAGACGATTATTGACATTGCGCGCGAGTACGATTTGAAACTACCTGCGTATGAAGCCGGTGCATTGGAGAAATACGTCAAAGTCTATGACCAGTTGCGTGACCTGCAAGCCGTGCTGGATGCCTTTGAGATTTTTCAGAACAGCATTACCTCGCCGGCTGTCTTCGAGCGGATTGCATGGGAATTGTTTGAAGATTGTGCGATGCAGAATATTAAGTTGTTTGAAGTCCGCTTTTCGCCAGACTGGGCTTTTCACGGACATGATTTGAATTGGGATGCTTGTTTGGATGGTCTCTTGCGAGCAAAGGAACGCGCGGAGGGGAAGTTCGATATGGCGATAGGTATCATTGCCATCACCTCGCGCGGCATGGGTGCGGAGTCATGCGTCAAAACTGTGGATTGGGCGATTCGCCATAAAAAGCACATCCAGGGCGTTGACCTTGCAGACGGAGAACTGCTTTATCCAATGGGTAATTTTGTAAAGCCAATGTTGAAGGCAAAGGATGCCGGCTTGAAAATCACAGTTCATTCGGGTGAAGATACACCTGCTTCCGCCGTGATGGATACGATCCACGCCTTTCAGCCTGACCGCATTGGACATGGCATCCATATAATTGAAGACATGAACGCTGTTGAATTGGTCAAGGAACGTGGCATTACACTGGAGATCAACCCATGGAGCAACTATCTGACCAATTCCGTGCCGGCGATTGAGTCGCATCCGCTCAAAAAATTATTTGATCTTGGCGTGCGCGTAACCATTAATTCTGATGATCCTGAAGTTTTGGAAACAAACGTCAATAATGAATATCGGATTGCGCATGAAATTTTGGGAATGAGCATGGATGAAATTTCCGTATGCAATCGCTACGCATTTGAATCTTCATTTATTGCCGAAGAATCACGGAAAAGAATATGGAATAAGTACTTTAATAAGGTATCGAATCCAAATTGACCGAATCAGAACGATTGGGGTATAATTTTGCGCCGCTAACTGACAGCTAACTCCCTGCTCTGGGGGTTGCAATCATCATTTAAACAAGGAAGTATTTCGAATGCCGAAAAGAACATACCAACCCAAGATTCGCCGCCGCGTGCGTGTACACGGTTTCAGAAAGCGCATGTCCACGGCTGATGGTCGTAATGTGCTTAAGCGCCGCCGTTTGCGCGGCCGCACTAGACTTACGGTTAAGTCCAACGAGCACGTCAAGAAGACTCGCTGGTAGGATATTTTTAAGAACGGATATCTTACTGAGGCGCGGGTGCAGAGAAAATTTCGGTTGACTCGATCCGAAGATTTCAAGCGGGTGCGGCGAATTGGCAAGTCCTATGCCCACCCGCTTGTCGTGCTGGTAGCACAAGCCAATGAGACTTCAACCCAGCATGTGCGCGTGGGAGTTGCCGCAGGCAAAACAAGCGGGACGGCCGTCCACCGCAACCGCGCCAAGCGACTTTTACGCGAAGCCATGCGGCCATTGCTTATCTCACTCGCCTCTGGCTGGGATCTGATCCTGATCGCCAGACCCGCGCTTGTGACTGCCACTTTAGCAGATACACGCACGGCGCTAATCAACCTCCTACGACGCGCTAAAATCCTCCCTGCGGATGAATCCTGAAAATCAATACCACCTTCATGATTATTCAAACGAGCCGCGCCTGCGCGATATGCCGCGCACATTGGCCAACTGGCCGCGCATCGCTATGCTGGCTTTGATCCGTTTATATCAAATGGTAGTTTCACCGGGCTTGCCTGCAAATACCTGTCGTTTTTATCCATCCTGTTCTCATTATGGTTACCAGGCAGTTTATAAAAACGGCGCATTAAGAGGTTCGTTTATGGCGGTTTGGCGCGTTTTGCGTTGCAATCCGTTCAACCCGGGCGGATACGACCCCGTGCCCTAGCAATTCCCTCACCCTAGCCGCTTCGCGTCCCAAAAACGGGAGAGGGGACTCCCTTCTCCCCTTTGGGGGAAGGGCTGGGGATGAGGGTAAGGCGTTACGATTAATTAGGAGTAATA
>DATEDD010000313.1:0-3109 GCA_035286565.1 Anaerolineales bacterium | reverse complement strand
TATGTCGTTGCGAAGCGGTGTTTTTCCGCTGAAGCGTCGCCGTGGCGCCGTGGCGACACACTCTCCCCATCGGGTTGGGGATTGCTCACCGCACTCCCACTCGCTTCGCTTCGGGGACTATAGTGGCGTACGGCGCAAGTGTCGTCGCAAAAAAACAAGAGCGCTCGCTCTCAATGACGATGGGTTTAGTTAATCATAATAATATGACGAGCAGGAGAATTCTTCGCCAGAGGGCGTTGTTACCAAAACAGGATAATCGGTATCTGTAATTTTATATCCTTTGATATCTTTTAGTATGGAAGCCAGCGCCTGATCTGCGTGGATGCGCGCGAAGTGAAAAGACTGCCACGTCAATTTGCGATCAGCGAGTCCGCGCTCGTAGTGGATACAGGCCAGAGATGCGCCAATTTTCTCTCGGACAGGAGCAGGCAACGTTGGAGTCTGATACGCTTTAACTAATGTGGGAACTGCGTCATCGGAGAGATCCAGAAAGTATTGCGCATCCAAGTCCACGCGATCCTGTGTCTGGGCATTAATCTCGCGTTGAATATTTTGATTCACGATAAATACATCCACATTGAGAATGGGAAGTGAAATTGCAAAGCCCAACGAAGCGACCAAAGCCGCGAACATAAACATGCGTTCCTTGCGCAGAATTTCGAGCGCGATGGTCACGGTGAGAAGCAGGCCAATCCAGATCAGGAAGACGTGAGTGTAGGTGCGCAGGCGTGAGAAGCCATACACGGCTTCATACAGTCCGAGACGCTGATACGCCGACACAAGCATAACCAACAGAAGGGCAACGAGCGTAACGCCCAGTCCCGAATAGATATTTCTCTGTGCTTCGGTTTCGCGTTTGGTGACGGCGCTTAAGGTGAGAAGCATGAGCAAGGCAAAGAATGCCACGGCGACCAGTTCGCCAAATCCACGGCGCGCGTATTCGGCATAGGTATATCCGTCAATGTGAATATTGGTTTGTCCGCCAAAAAAATATTGGAATTGAATCACTACAAATGCGGTGAAGAGTGCAACTACACTTCCCAACACAATCGTGGATTCTATATAACCAAGAAATGGAGGGATATATGGTTTATCTTCATTTGCAAGCTTTTCATCTTTTGATTCGGTGGAGGCATGCAATACAACCCCCGCAAGCGCATATCCGATGACAACGATATAGACAAAACGAAAGATCAACTCAGGCAGGTTCTCGATATTGAACCATTTGATCAAATCATTCAGCCGCTGACCGAAGATCACATCTGCTGAGGCGAGCAGGGATGCAAAGATGGCGATCACGGGCAACGCGATGACAATGCCGCGCACCACCGGCCAGATGTTCCGTTTGGAGGGTTGAATGCCCGCCTCTGTTTGCTGTTTACGGACATCGTTCATAAAAGAAATTGGGCGCGTGAGCATACTGCCAATCAGTTGCATAGATTTGGCTGCATAATCAGCGGCGGTATACAAATACCAACGCCCGCCAAGATATGTAAAGGCCAGCAACATCATCAGCAGCAGGGTGAATGTAACGGCCAGCAAGGTGGTCATCGGTTCGGCGCGGATAAATGTGACAGCCGCGAAAAAGCCGAATAACGGGAGCAGGATCAGGCTGGTGCGATTCGGGCGAAGCCCAGCGCTCAACAAAAGGTGGAAGGCCGCGATCAGGCAGGTCGTCGCAAAGATCGCAAAGTTGACGCCGGGGGACTGTTTCCAAAACAGGAAATCGAACAGCCAGCCCAGGGCAAACACAAGAATCCAGAGTTTGTTTGGATTGTTTTTCATGGTTTTCTCCTGATTGAATTTCAGACTCTACACAAAAGGCTTTTCTCACCGCGAAGGCGCGAAGAACGCTAAGTTTTTAAAAAAGTTCAAGAATTTTAAAACCTTTCCTGGTTATTTGTTCTTCTTTGCGATCTTCTCTTCTGCGCGGTAAAAAAGGTTTTTGCAGTGATCTTATATCGGCAAGGATAGCCGCGGTAGTCTGGCGAAGGCTCTCAAAAGGTATCATAAATTTTCAGAAAGCGGGAAACCAAAATTACAGGTTTTTGAGAATCAAAATTGGGCTATTGACATCCAATTTATTTTGTGACATACTCTCGTTACTGTTCGGGGGCAAACAATTTAACCGCCATTTTATGAAATGGAGGAGGTGATGTCACTTATGAAAAGTAGCAATAAACCCAGCGCTGTGGCATCCCTCTCCGAGATCTAACGAAGAATTGCCACAGCGCGCCACGATTGCCATCCGTAAGGGTGGCAGTCTGGTTTAAAGAGCATAAGTACCGTTGTAACGTTTACAGGTTTAAAAGTTTGAAGGTTGAGAGTCTTTTGAACTTATCAACCTTCAAACTTGATAACATTCCAACCTGTCAACCATTAGTAAAACCCAACTGATTGATCTACCTGGCGCGCGTACGCGTCAATTCCCCCGCTGACGTTAAACACATTTTTATAT
Organism: Anaerolineales bacterium; assembly: GCA_035286565.1. GTDB lineage: Bacteria > Chloroflexota > Anaerolineae > Anaerolineales > Villigracilaceae > Villigracilis. Next base: position 651 of record DATEDD010000313.1, on the reverse strand, counting down.
CCCTGCTGGGTAAGCCAGCCCGTGACTTGCATACTGCGGTTTCCGTGATGACATAAAACATACACGAGGATTTTCTGGGATTGGACGGACTCAGACAATGCTTTGACTCCCTCCTGCGCGAGGCGGCTCATCGGCGTGACCTCAATCCTGCTATCTGTGATTTTGGCTTGATCCAACTCTGACAATTCGCGCACGTCGAGCAGGATAAATTTTTCATCCGAATTAAGTTTTGCGGCAAGGTCGGTGACGGTGATTTCGGGGAACATGATGCTCCGATTTACGATTTTTGATTTACGATTTCAACGCGGGTGCGTAGAACTTCTCCACATATTCTTTCACCATGCGGCGGGTGGAAAATTGCGGAATGACAGTTTTCATTGTATCTTTCATCATTGCGATCCACTCGTAGGAAATCTCCTTCGGGTCGCGGTTGTAATACAATGGGATGATCTCATGTTCCAGCGTATGATACAGGCTTTCGGCGTCTGCCGCATCCTGGACCTCATTGGATGAATATTCTTTCTCATCCCCAATTGACCAGCCGTTGTGACCGTTGTAGGCTTCGCGCCACCAGCCATCGAGAACAGAGAAATTCAAAGCGCCGTTGAGCGCGGCTTTCATGCCTGAAGTGCCGCTGGCTTCCAGCGGGCG
>DATEDD010000312.1:0-4575 GCA_035286565.1 Anaerolineales bacterium | reverse complement strand
TAACGAGGAACAGGTTGAGGGTCAGGAAGGATGCGCCGATGATCTGTATCACGAGTCCCGTTTGATTTAATCCAATTGGCAAAAGATGTACGAGCGCCATGATCCCAACCCAAAGAGGATTGGTGAAACCCTCCACGCGTTCGCCCGCATTCCAAACAGGACCGAGGCCGTGCGCGATGTTGTAGGCATAGCGCATCGAGATCATCGCGTCGTCGAAGAGTACGTAATAAGTTGTGCCGCCGATCAAAAAACTGGTGGCGATGATGTAACGATAGATATAATAAACATAGCCGATGATAAGCAGGCTGAAAGAAAAATTGCGTAGAAATTTGGAATTCATGGTTGGGATTATATCGTAAGCCCCCTCACCTAACCTCTCCCAAAAAGGAGAAGGGTAGGGGATGAGGAGAAAACCAAAATTCATCGGCTGAATTTTGGAGTATAATTTGCGCTTGTGTTTGACAAATAATCAAACTTCGGAAGTCTTTCTAAATGCTTTTTGATTGAAAGACTCTAAAAAGACTTCCGAAGTTTACACTGTTCATGGAGAAAAAATGGCAAAAGCAAAATTGATCCCACCATACGGTGGAAAGCTGGTGAACCTGGTAGTGGAAGGCAAAGAGCGTGAAGAATTACTCGCCCGTGCTGGAAAACTGCCTTCCATAAAAATCACAATGCGTAACATGTGTGATCTTGAATTGATCGCCACTGGCGGATTTTCGCCGCTGACGACTTTCATGGGCAAAGCGGATTATGATCGCGTACTCAAAGAAATGCGGCTTGCGGATGGTACCCTGTTTCCGCTTCCCATCACCCTGACAGCTGATCCTAAAGAACTGCCAACAGTTGGCGAAGAATTGGCATTGCGAAGCGCAAATTTCGATTTGATCGCGGTGATGACTCTTGATGAGGTCTATCACTGGGATGCAGAGACCGAAGCGACATTGGCTTATGGTTCGAATGATTCAAAACACCCGATGGTCTCCGAGATGGAGCGCTGGAATAAGGTGTGTATTTCTGGTCCAATGAAAGTTGTCAACCTTCCCAAGTATTATGATTTTGTGAATTTACGTCACACACCAGCCCAGGTGCGTGACATGCTCGAAAAGATGGGACATGATAATGTGGTCGCATTCCAGACCCGCAATCCTTTGCATCGCATTCATGAAGAACTCACCAAACGCGCCGCGGCTGAGGTCAAAGGCTCGTTGATCGTTCACCCTGTTGTCGGTATGACCAAGCCCGGTGATGTGGATCATTACACCCGCGTCCGCACGTACAAGGCGTTGGTTGATAATTACTACGACAAGAAAAGCACCCTGCTCAGCCTGCTCCCATTGGCGATGCGTATGGCGGGTCCTAAGGAAGCGTTACTGCATGCCATCATCCGCCGCAACCACGGCGCGAATCACTTTGTTGTCGGCCGGGATCACGCGGGGCCGGGAAATGATTCTTCGGGCAAACCGTTCTACGGTCCGTATGACGCGCAGGAAGTCATGAAGAAATACGAAGCCGAACTCGGCGTCAAGATGATTCCCTTTGAGATGCTTGTATATCTTCCTGATGAAGCTCGTTACGTGGAAGAGAAGGATGTGCCCAAGGGCGCGAAGGTAGCGAACATTTCCGGCACACAAGTCCGCGATGATTACCTTGCCAAGGGCAAGTTATTACCTGAATGGTTCACACGACCTGAGACCGCCGAGATTTTGCGTGAGATGTATCCGCCGCGCCACGAGCAAGGCTTTTGTATCTGGTTTACTGGCTTAAGCGGTTCAGGCAAGAGCGCCACAACCGAAGTGCTCACTTCGCTGGTGCTCGAGCGCGGGCGTGAGATTGCCATCCTTGATGGTGACGTTGTCCGCACGCATCTTTCCAAGGGACTCGGTTTCAGCAAGGAAGATCGTGATACCAACATTATCCGCATCGGATTTGTGGCAGGCGAAATTGTCCATGCGAGTGGAGCAGTCATTTGCGCGGCCATCAGTCCATATCGTGCTACGCGGGCAGAAGCCCGCAAGATGGTGGGTGAGAACTTCATCGAAGTTTATATGGATACTCCCGTTGAAATTTGCGAACAACGTGACGTAAAAGGTTTGTACGCCAAAGCTCGTCAAGCCATGGTGGACGGAAAGCCGATGGGCTTCACCGGTGTGGACGATCCCTACGAACCGCCAATCGAACCTTCAATCACGCTCAAAGGTTTTGGTTCTTCACCTGAAGACAATGCCCGCATTATTATTAAATATCTTGAAGAACAGGGCTATATTCTGCCTGCAAAATAAGTTCGATTAATCAAGCGACAGTCATCTTTAATGTGACTATCACTTCGTTTTCTTATGACCAAAGAACGACTCACCTCTTTCTTAACCCTTCGACACGCTCATGGCATCGCCCTCGGCTTGCTTGCCGCCCTAGCCACAATACTGGTCCTTTATGCGACTCCGCAAGGGCTGAGCATCTCGGATGATTCAATTGCATACATTGCAGGCGCGCGCAGTATCTTAAGCGGGGATGGGTATCGTGAAGCCTGGCTGGCGTCCAATCAGCCTGTGACCCATTTCCCACCAGGTTTTTCATCCATACTTGCGCTCATCGGCCTGAGCGGATTAGACCCCTTGCGCGGTACGCGCTTTATTAACGCACTGCTCTTCGGCGCAAATACATTTCTGCTCGGCTTCATCGGCTGGCGCATGACCAAATCTCAAATAGCTGGCGTCATCTTGGCTCTGTTGTTTATGTTCAACGCCTCCATGCTTCGGGCTCATACTGCCGCAATGAGTGAACCGCTTTATATCTTTTTTAGTCTATCCGCGTTTCTTACATTTTCTATATATTTCAAATCTTTTTTCTCTCCCCGCGGGAGACACTCAGGGGTGCTTCGTAAATGGCAGGGTGAGAGTTGGCTAATCGCCACAGGTATTCTCACCGCATTCGCTTATCTCACACGCTATGCAGGACTTGCACTTCTCGCCACTTTTCTTGCCACGCTCATCCTGCTTCATGATACATGGAAGAAGAGAATAACAAGCGTAGGCATTTTCCTCGCTGGTTTTATCCCCTTTGCCCTGGCCTGGGGCATCCGCAACAAACTCGCCGCAGATAATGCCACCAACCGCACCCTGGTCTATCATCCGCTCACGACCGAAAATATAGAATCTGGAATTTACAATTTCTCCGTCTTCCTTGTTCCGCTTGAAACCTGGCGGCGTGCTCTGATAAAAATACCAAATCTATTCGTTGTTATTCTAGCCGTGATCTCATTGGCTCTGCTCATCTGGGTGATGGTTAAAGGTCTGAAGAGTTTCATCCAGCCATCCACACCAAGACCTGAAATTCTATCGTTCACGAACACGTTGTATATCTTCGGCTATCTGGCATCCATTATTTCATCCATGTTATTGTTTGACGCCAGTACAAAGTTCAAATTGCGAATTCTCTCTCCGATTTATGTCGGCTTGCTTGTCATGTTGGTTTTATTTGGATATTGGTTATGGCAAAAACGCGCCCTCACCTGGCGGATTCTGACTGCTGTTTTTGCGATATTCATTCTTACCCTTTCAGTTTATGATATATCCAGCGTTGTCAAACAGCTGCGCAAAGGCGGGCAGGGTTATGCATCCTTCCAGTGGTTTGATTCGCAAGCCATGGATTTTTTAAGTGATCTTCCAGAAGGTACGCGTATTTATAGCAACCAGGTGGCTCCCGTTTATCTTTACACAGGAAGACCGGGCTATGTCCTGCCTGACCTCATTGACCCTGTCACTGGTCTGCCGCGAGGAAATTATCAGGAGGGGGTTGCCGCTCTTCAACGTGATGTTCTTTCAGGTGAGGCAGTCTTGGCCTTGTTCAAGTACGGCTCCGAATCGGAAGATGTGCAAGCCATTTATTTAAATATTTCTGATGGTTTATACCTCGCGCATGATACCCATGGTAATAAAATCTATACGACTTATCCGTAAAAATCATACTGCGACATAAATGTCGCCGGATACGTCAAGGAACGAATATGACAATTCTCGATAAATTCAATATAAAAGATCGTGTGGCTGTTGTTACTGGTGGCGGTGGTCAACTGGGTTTTGAATTCTGTAAAACCCTGGCCGAGGCAGGCGCGGCTGTTGTGTCGGCGGACCTCAATTTGGAACTCGCAATGAGCACGGCCACCCGCCTGACAGACTCTGGCTACTCTGCGATTGCCCGTCCTCTCGACGTGACCCGCCTCGAATCGACCCGTGAACTGGTCGCCGAAACCGTCAAGCATTTCGGCCGCCTTGACATTCTCGTCAATTCCGCCGCCCTCGATCCAAAATTTGATCCCGATGCGGCCGCAAAAGGAATCGCACCCGGTGCCTTCGAAGATTATCCGCTTGACCAATGGAACGCGGCCTTGAACGTCAACCTGACAGGCATGTTCCTTGTCTCGCAGGCTTGCGTTAAACAAATGATCGCACAGGGCAAAAAGGGAAGTATCATCAATATCTGCTCCACCTATGGATTGAATGGGCCTGACCAAAGAATTTATATCAAAGATGGCAAGCGTGTGGCTTATAAACCCGTCTATTACACTGTGACCAA
>DATEDD010000311.1:0-2146 GCA_035286565.1 Anaerolineales bacterium | reverse complement strand
GCAAGTTTCAGTCCGTCCAGTGAATGCAGGAAGTTAAAGTTAACAGCCACCTGTTGTGCCTTGCGGCTTTGGACATGGCCGATCATGTGCCATTCTACCGCAGAAAATTCATGCAGAGCCTGAATTTTCATCACGCCTTCCTCCGGATAATTCTCCCCCAAGATATTCGCGCCCGCTTAAATCGCCGCGCGCGTCACCTCCAAAGGTTGGGCTTTCGTGACCACCACCAACTTCACAGATGCTGGATCGCGCCCTGCTCTTTTTGCCGCAATCGCGATTTTTTCCAGCGTTGACAAATATCGTGCGCGGATGGATTCGACTAATTCGCTCATGGATTGATTCTAACCTGAACCGCGCTTCTCACTAAGCCCAAACCTGCTTACACAACCCGGGCATTTGCCACGTTGATAAATTCTGGAGTCGGGCAACAAGCTGATGGACTCCAGAGTTTTCAGGCAAGTGCCATCAATGCACCGAACCTGCCTGTTTTGCCTTTTTCTGCACGATGCGAGAACCAGTCATCCAAATGACAGGCTGTGCACAACCCTGAAACTTGAATCTGTTCAACGCCTGCGTTATGCAATTGAATCTCATTTGCCGTCCACAGATCCAGATATGATTTACCATCCCTGGTTTGAATCACGCGCTCCGCATCCTTGCCATATTTCTCGCGGAACTGCACCGTGACGTCATCGCGCACCTCGTAATGATCCACGCCAATGGACGGTCCAATCCCAACACTGATATTCTCAGGCTTGCAACCATACCGTGAGTGCATTCCTTCTATGGTGTTTTTTGCGACACCTTTCACAGTTCCCATCCAGCCCGCGTGCGCAATACCGATGACATGCTTTTTCGGGTCATGGAACAATAATGGTACGCAATCTGCGAAGCGCATAAAGAGCGTGACCTGAGGATTGTCAGTCAGGATAATATCTGCGCGTTGGGAAGGATGATCGAGGGCGCGGGGCGCGTCCAAGCGCGTCAAATGAACGCATGCGATTCTCGACCACATGGGTGGGATCGTCGCCTACCGATCCTCCAAGATTTAACGATTCCCAGGGAGCCGGGCTTACTCCGCCGCGGCGGGTAAAAACTGCCTGCGTGACCGCGTTTGAAAAAATATCGAAACTGTAAAAGCGCAGTTCGTTGTGTTCGTGAAATGGCATTATTCGGAAGCTCGATTGACTGCAAATTTTTTGATGTAATACTGGCGCGTTTCGCTCATTGACTCTTCGATGCTTGGGTAAGCGAACCACGCCGTAGCCAGACCAAAGAGAGCGCCCGTCAGCACACGCAGGAAGGGCGTGCTTTCACGGTACGGAAGCGTGGAAGCCAGCCATTCCCAATTGAACTGACTGAATAACTGAGAGAAGCCATCCAGTCCAATGGGAACAATTCCGACCAGAAGCCACAAGACCCAATGCAATGACGAAATACGGCGGCCGGTCAAACCAAACACAACCCCAAATATCAGAATGGCAAGATAGATCGCCACATCACGCTCGCATAGCGCGATTTTGTAGCCGACTGTTTCATCGCCGGTATAAGCGCGCGCTTGAAAACGCGTATAACTAGATGGGTCGTTGAGATTGGGAATTCCCGTTGCCTGTTCAAATGTTTTTACACCGGCCACATTCGCTTCGGCAAGCGGATAAAATGCCTGCTCGCCGTAAAGAAAGAATGACCGAAAACCAAATTGATGGCAAAGCGGGCTATACATACGATAAATGGCTTTGGCGGGCAGTTCCGCGCCCAGCTTCATCAAGGTTGGCGCAAGGAAAGGCAAGCCAACGTAAAACAACATAAACAAATTCAGCATAAGCAAATAACGCTTTGCGATCCAAAATGAGACCCGATCTCCAGTTGTCACATTCTTTCCTTTCTTTATTCGCATTTGATATTCGGGGTCACCGACTTGCTCCAGTTGATTCTTTCTATCGGAGGCCGCGCCGAGGGTCATTTGTAATTTTTGGTGCGTGATGGGACCTTTCAGGGTGCAGGGTCCAATTTCGATGACAGGTATGTCAATATCGTATTTGGCAGTTAAAGCAGAGTCTGAAGAAATATCCACTTCCACCAATCGGTGCGGATATTGAGATTGCAGTTGATTCAAATCCGCTTTCACTTCATCACATAACTTACA
>DATEDD010000310.1:0-6295 GCA_035286565.1 Anaerolineales bacterium | reverse complement strand
TCGTGACAGACGACCAGAGATACGACACTATGGAATACATGCCCAATACTCAGCAAATGAGAAGAATAAATACGGTGTACCGTTTCATGGGATTTCCTTTGATGTTCTTAATTTTCGCCAAATTCCCCCACGATCCTTAAGATATCAAATCCCTCTGCGAATGGACATTCCGCCAGCGCGCCGTGACGCACCATGATCGAGCGGGTGAGTTCTGCGTTGAAATAGTAGCGGTCACGATAGGTTTCATATTCCGCCAGGGCTTCTATTTTTTTGTTGACATCTTCCTCGGTGACTTCTACTAAAAAATGAGGAAAAAAACCGTAGGAAGAGCGGACGACGTCATAGCCCAAGACGGTGATGCCGCGAAATGCCCGCAGGGATTCGTCTGTCATTGTGTTGTGGTCTTGATGAACATCTTGTTTGCTGTGTGTGAAGATCAAATCTGGTTTGAAGTCTTTCCGGAGTTTGAGGAAATATTCCAATATCTCCTGCCGTGCATCGGGAAAGACGCGCGTGATAAAAGGACCAAAAGCGATCTTATCTTCAGGCACTCCCAGCACTTTCATTGACCTGAAATGTTCGTCTTTTACGTTTATCAGGTCAGGAATTTTTCGATTTTCCGAAAGTGTGACGCATAAAAAATCAGTTCTTTGTTTAACGATGTGATGAATCAAAGCGCCGCACCCGATCTCAATATCATCAGGATGCGCGCCGAGAAAGAGGACTTTTTTACCGAAGAAATTCATGATATTCGCAGTCTTTGCGAGGAGGGCGCTCTCCCCGACGAAGCAATCTTCTCCAAAATTGGGGATTGCTCACCTGCACTGGCGTGCGGGGCAAGTGTCGCAACGAACGCTCGCAATGACATCCTTTTATTTTGTCGCCAAAATGCCACCGACAACTTTGGTCATCACTAATTTGCCGTCGTGGTCGAACCATCTTTGGGCTACGGCTTGAATCTTGCCGATCAACGCTTCGTATTCATCCCTGCCATTGAACATGGATGTCCACAGTTTGCGGTCTTCTCCTAGTGATGCACGCACATAGTCAATAAATGGCGCAACTTCTTGGAAAGTGAGATGATTCTCGAATTTATGTAATTCGGTCTTGGCGAAGATTTTGTCAATGGTGTTGAATATATCACCTTTAAAGCGGGATGAACCAGGCATGGGTGGAATGGTTGCGTTGGCGGCTTCCTTGATGATCTCATAGAACATCTGCTTATTTTCAGGTAATGGACCCGAGACGAAGAGCCGTCCGCCAGGTTGAAGTACGCGATGAGCCTCGCCAAATGTAAAGCCTAGATCGGAGGCGTAGTAGATGGCGAAGGCGCTTGTACACAAGTCAAATGTGTTGTCTGGGAAATTGAACGGTTTGTTGAAATCCAAAAATTGAAAATCAATATTCGCTCCGAGTTTCTTGCTTTTCTCACGGGCCTTATCAAGCAACTCTTCAGAGAAATCGCCACCTGTGATCTTGGCGCCGCCTTGGGTGTATTCATTAAAAAGGAATGACAATTTGCCCGCGCCGCAGCCGACGTCGAGAATTTTCATGCCAGCCTGGGGCTTGAGCAGGTCGTTTGTCCAAATGTCAATATTGGCTGAGCCATATTTCTCATGAATGTCAATCCGCATGAGCAGGTCTTTGCTCGGTTCCTGATAATCAATTTTCATTGGTTCTCCTTGAAAATAATAAAGAGATTATACCAAAAGTCATTCAAAATTCAACAACTGAATTTTGAATGACGATAGTTATTCATCCTGAGCGGAGCCGCGGTTTTTTATTTTGCGGCGTAGTCGAAGGACAAGTGCATAAAAAGCTTAAGTTGTTCACGTCCCTACGCTTCGACTACGTTCGATAAAGGACATATCCTCTCTCCGGTTCACATTGCCCCGGCGTATTTTCGGGAGCGAGGATTACTCATGATAAAATTCACGCAATGGAGTCAGTGTGGCAAACAAAATACAATCTGTAAAAGGCACGAGAGAATTCTATCCTGAGCAAATGTTCCTGCGTAATTTCATTTATGAAAAAGTGCGCGCGGCGTCTCAGGCTTTTGGCTATCAGGAGTGGGATGCGCCGTTTATCGAAACGATTGATCTGTATGCGGCGAAATCTGGTGAGGAACTGGTAAAGAAGCAATCCTTCACTTTCCAGGATCGAGGTGGAGATTTTGTCACGCTCCGTCCTGAACTTACGCCCAGCCTCGCACGCATGATCGCAGCGAAGCAGGGTGAGTTGACTTTCCCTTTGCGTTGGTGGTCGTTCGGTCCGTTTTGGAGATATGAGCAGCCGCAAAAGGGACGTTCGCGTGAATTCTTCCAGTGGAATATTGACATGCTGGGAGTGGACTCGCCGTTAGTGGATGCGGAATTGATCGCGGTCGCAGCGACATTCCTGCGCTCGGTTGGACTTAATCCTCAGCTTGCTTCTATTTACGTAAATAATCGGCAGCTGATGGAATCTGAATTCGATGCGCTGGGTATTGTTCCAGAAAAGCGGCTCGATGTTTCCAATCTCGTCGACCGCCGCTCGAAGATGGAACCTGTCAAATGGGATGCGTATGCGCTTGAGTTGGGTTTGACCCAAACGCAAGTGGATGGCTTGAAGAATGTCCTTGGTAATTTTGATCTGTGGAAAAAGAGTGACGAACTTGTGCGTTTGTTTGCTGCGCTCGAAGCATTAGGCGTGAAAGAATATGTCAAATTTGACCCAAACATCATGCGTGGACTCTTATATTACACAGGCACTGTTTTTGAGGCATTTGAGACGAGTGGTTCATTGAAACGGGCAATCCTCGGCGGCGGGCGTTATGATAACCTGCTTGCAGATGTAGGCGGGCAGCCTCTCCCTGCTGTTGGATTTGCCATGGGTGTCGTAGTGATGGGCATCATTTTGCAGGAAAATGGACTTCTGCCTGAATTTGTCCCTACGCCTGCTTCAGTGTTGGTAACTGTCTTCGACGAAAACATGTGGATGAAATCCTTTGAACTGGCGGCACAACTTCGCAATGCAGGGCTGAATGTAATGGTATATCCTGAACCCGTCAAATTGCAAAAACAATTCAAGTTTGCCGACAAGATGAAGATCAAGATCGTGCTGACGGTGGGACCTGATGAGGCCGCGAATGATCAGGTGGCGGTCAAAAACCTGGTTAATGGCGAACAGGTTACAGTTAAGCGCGAAGCGGTTGTAGAGTTCATCCGCAAAATCCTTGCGAGGGTTTAATCCTAATGATATAATCTCGTTCGCTTGAAGTATGGAGCCTGTAGCTCAACGGCAGAGCGCTACACTGTGGCTGTAGATGTTGAGGGTTCGAAACCCTTCAGGCTCCCTAATTCTCAGACCCTAAAGGTTTCAAAAACCTTTAGGGTCTTATAGCAGTAAAATAAATCCATGCCTAAAACTATTAATGTTCTTTTTCTCGCAGCGGAAGCCGACCCTTTTGTGAAGGTTGGCGGGCTTGGCGATGTTGCTGGTTCTTTACCGCGTGCCTTACGCGCTCTTTCCAATGAGGATATAAAACTTGATGTGCGTCTTGTTTTGCCGTATCACCCCGTTGTGAAAGCGGATAATCTCAAGCCGTTAAGTATGTTCTCCATCCCGCGCGGCGACTCTGAGGTTGAGGTGGAGGCGTTTGAGGGCTCTTTGAATGGGATGCCTGTTTACTTCATCAATGGCGATGCGATCCGCGCGAACGGCTCTGTTTATTCCGTCGATCCAAAATTAGATGCCGAAAAATATACATTCTTCTCTCTCGCAGCGTTGGAGTTGCCAAGACAGATCAACTGGTCTCCGGATGTTGTGCACGCCAATGACTGGCACACTGCTTTAAGTGTTTATGGCTCATTGACCAAGCGTTGGGAGGCAGGCGCGCGCCATGCGGCAGGCGTGGTCACTTTGCATAACCTGCCTTTTATGGGACCGGATGTCAGTGCAATCCTTGAAAGTTACGGAATTAAAATCGCGCAAACCGATCTGCCCGAATGGGCGCGCCTGATGCCTTTGCCTTTGGGGCTATGGGCTTCAGATGCAATTGTGGCTGTTTCTCCGACCTATGCCAATGAAGTTCTCACGCCTGAATATGGCTGCGGGTTGGATGAATTTTTGCAACTCCGTCGAAAAACGATCAGCGGTGTCTTGAACGGGATTGATGTGGTTTCGTTTAATCCCGTAGATGATTCCGCTTTGGGTGTGAACTTTGATGTTAACTCGCTTGAAAAACGCGCCGCAAATAAAACTTTGCTGCAGGAAAGGCTTGGCTTTCAGCCAGACCCAGACGCCCCTTTGCTCGCCATGGTCTCACGCATGGATACGCAAAAAGGCGTTGACCTTGCCTTTACTGCATTAAAAAGCATGAAGAAGATTAATTTTCAAGCAGTTATTTTAGGAACAGGCGATCCAAAATTTGAAGAAGCGGCGCAGAGTTTACACAACCTGTTTCCTGAAAAAATTAAAATCGAGTTGCGTTATGACGCGAGTCTTGCTCGACAGATCTACGCCGGCTCAGATATGTTATTGATGCCGTCGCGCTACGAGCCCTGCGGACTCTCGCAAATGATCGCCATGCGTTACGGATGTGTGCCTGTCGTGCGCGCGACGGGCGGCTTGAATGACACGGTGAAACATGGAGAAACGGGTTTTGTGTTTGACAAGGCTCATCATATGTCCTTAATGGGGGCTGTCAAAGCGGGTATCAAAGTATATTCAGACCGCGAACGATGGCGAAAAATTCAACGCGCGGGCATGGCGCAGGACTTCTCATGGGAAAACTCGGCGCGGAAATATCTTGAGTTGTATCAATCTCTTGTGAAATAATAATTTCTCTTTTGCCCTTGCAGCGGCCTAGCCCATGCAAGAGCTCAGGTGAGTATGGCATTCAAACGCTCTTCCGGCATTCTTCTCCATCCTTCCAGTTTGCCGGGTCCGTACGGAATTGGCGATCTGGGCCCGCAATCCTATCGCTACATTGATTGGCTGGCTTCCACTGGCTGCAAGCTTTGGCAAACCCTTCCATTGGGACCCACAGGCTATGGGGATTCGCCTTATCAATGTTTTTCGGCCTTCGCGGGGAATCCATATTTATTAAGTCCAGATGAAATGTTAGCCGATGGACTCTTGACTCAGGAAGATTTGGATGGAATTAAAGATCTGTCTGTTGCACGGGATCCTTCGGCGCGCTTCAGGATAAATTTTGGCCTGCTCATTCCAAAAAAACTTGATCTTTTACAAAAGGCATTTTCCCGCTTCCAATCCTCTCCCGAGTATTTGCGTAAGGCGTTTGACTCCTTCTGCGCTGAAAATGCCTCCTGGCTGGATGACTTTGCGCTCTTCATGGCGTTGAAAGAAGCCAATGGCGGTGGAGCATGGAGCGGGTGGCCCGAGGTGATACGTTCCAAAAAAAAAACTTCAATGACCAAAGCCAGAAAAGAATTGGCAGAAAGCCCTTCGACTGCGCTCAGGACAAGCATCAGGCGTTATTCCTTCTATCAATTCCTTTTCTTCCGCCAATGGAATAAAGTCCGCGCGTATGCGCATGAAAAAGGGATACAGATCATCGGCGATATCCCGATCTATGTTGCGTATGACTCTGCGGATGTGTGGGCGCGCCCTGATTTGTTTTTCCTCGATGAGAAAGGCAACCCGACCGTCGTGGCGGGCGTTCCGCCGGATGGGTTCTCCGCCACAGGTCAATTGTGGGGCAACCCGCTTTACAACTGGGATGCGCATAAAAAGGAAGGCTATGCCTGGTGGCTTACACGTGTACGTGCCTCCCTGAAATTTATGGACATTTTGCGCTTTGACCACTTCCGCGGCTTTCCTGGGTACTACGAGATTCCCGCTGAACATACCACCGCAGAAAATGGACGCTGGGTGACCGGTCCCGGCCAAGACTTGTTCCGCGCAGTGGGTAAATATCTCGGTGATGGTTTGATCCCGCCCGGGTCAGGCCTGCCGATTATTGCAGAGGATCTGGGGATGGTCACACCTGATGTGACTGAATTATTGCAAGCCTTTGATTTGCCCGGCATGAAAGTTTTGCAATTTGGATTTTCGGGGATGGATAATCCCTTCCTTCCGCATCATTACATCCCCAATTGTGTGGCTTATACGGGTACGCATGACAACGATACTGCCATCGGCTGGTTTGCGACTTCACCTGAGCATGAACGGGAATTTGCAAAACGCTACCTCGGTGTGGACGGCCATGACTTTGCCTGGGATTTGATCCGCGCAGTTTGGAGATCCGTTGCAGTCTTTGCCATTGCCCCCATGCAGGATGTGCTTAGTCTCG
>DATEDD010000309.1:0-8628 GCA_035286565.1 Anaerolineales bacterium | reverse complement strand
TATCCATCAGGCCTGATAGGTTTTATTCATCCTTCACCCCTCCTCCCTGTTCTTCTGCATTTTGACACCGCTTACCTTTGATTTGAGAGTTGCAGGTCACACGCGCAAAAATGACTCAAAGAATCCTTCACGTGCTGCGATTGCGCTGGTAACGATCCCGTTTTTAATTATGTTCACTCAGTTTGTTTATTATTTTGTGAAGTAGACGGCTCCTTCATCCTTTCCTCTACGGCTCGATCAAAACTTTCAACACACCCGCTTGTGCGGCATGTTCAAATCCCCTGATACCATCACTTAATTTATATTGTGCCGAAATTAATACAGTGGGGTCAACTTCGCGCATTTCCAATAACCGTAAAGCTGGCCCAAAAGGACCACAACGCGAGCCAATCACAGTGATCTCGTCCACCACAATGGACGAAAAATTTACATTCAGCTCTCCTTTGTAGGTGGACTTCAACACCAGCGTCCCACGCGGGCGGATGGCTTTTCTTGCCAGATTGAATCCATCCGGTGAACCAGTGGCTTCCACAACGATGTCCCATTTGCGCGGCTGAATTTCCTCTTCTGTGACCAAACGAATTCCACGCGCGGTCAGCAGGTTTTGTTGATGCGCATGGCGGGCGACCACATGCAGGTCACTGCCTGTCAGAGCCAGGGTTTGCGCGATCAATTGTCCCAGCCTGCCTGCGCCAACCAATAGCACACGGTCTGTTGGTTTGATTTGGATTTGTTGTTGGATCTCCAACGCGGCGGCTAATGGTTCTGTAAAAACTGCCATTTCATCTGAAACAGAATCTGGCACGCGATGCAAGTTTTCAAGCGGCAGGGTTGTATATTCGGCAAAGACACCATCTCGCTTGACAATCCCTAGCACAGTGCGATTCTCGCAATGCGTCCGACGTCCATTCAAACAGGCTTCACATGCGCCGCAGACCGCATTGATCTCCCCCACCACGCGCGCGCCGACCCATGTTTTATCGGGAGCATCCACCACCTCCCCTACGAATTCATGCCCGAGAATCCCTGTGTATGGATAATAGCCCTTCACCAATTCAAGGTCAGTACTGCAAATACCCGCCTTGCGAATTTTGATCAACGCCTCGTTGGGTTTCCTCGGCTGTGGAAGATCGCGCAGTGAAATTTGATTATTTTCAAGCCATAACGCCTGCATCTTATTTCCTTTGTCTAATAGCCTCATAGGTGATCAATGCGGTTGCGATCGAAACGTTCAGCGAATTCACCTTGCCCGCCATCGGGATTTTTACTGTGATATCCGCATTCTGCATCCAGAAATCGGATAACCCTTTATCTTCCGTGCCGACAGCAATGGCGAGGGGTTCACGCAAATTGACGTCTGTGTATAGCGCCTCGGCGGAGGGTGTGGCCGCAAGCACGCGCATCTTTTTTGACCTGAGCCATGCCAGCGCATTTGGCGACTCAACCTCGACGGTGGGTATAACAAAAACAGCCCCGCGGCTGGCGCGGATGACGTTGGGATTCCACAAGTCCACGCGCGGGTCGCAGACGAGGACCGCATCCACATGCGCCGCATCCGCTGTGCGTAGAATGGCGCCCAGGTTGCCGGGCTTTTCAACAGACACTGCCACGATCACCAACGGGGTTTCACTTAATTTCAGATCATCAAGTGTGTTGTGTGGAATGGGAAATATTCCCAGCCAGCCATCAGGATTATCGCGATAGGACATCTTCTCGAAGACTACGCGAGTGACGGTTGTCACGTCAGTGTTGGGAATGTTTATGGATCGGCTGGCAAGCTCGGGCGCGGACAGAAGCGTATGCGGCTTGTGTCCAGAGTTCAGGGCCAGTATCAGCTCATCGCGACCTTCCACAAGCATTAATCCATCCTGCTGACGCTGACGCTTGTCCTCGCGCAATTTGACGATGTATTTTACCTTTGGGTTTTGTAAACTTGTGATGTCCATAATTTTTAAGTAGTGCAACTGAAAACAATATGCGCCATAGCAGAAATTATCTGTCATGGCGCATTCCTTTTTGTTAATAAATAACGAATGGGCGTTTCAACCACATCAAAAGGAAATTCATGGGTGTTTAAATTTTACTGTAAATTCCAGATTAGGGAAAGTGCGGAATTGTTGGTAAAATTCCAAAAAGGATGATCGCCTTGGAAAACCCCATCAAACTGACTGAAAATTTTGGTGTCTGTCTTTGGTTTATTTTAGATGAAAGGGAAAGTATGGAAGATGTGTATTTCTAAATTGGCTACACGCAATTCTTCGTTCTTCAACTACGACGAAATGACTTGGAAAGCAGTTGCGGATCTGCCTCGCAACACGCCGCTCGTTCTCCCGCTCGGTTCAAACTATGACTTGAACCTGCTTGCTGACCAATTGAGCAATCCTCCCCGAATCGGACTCCTGCCAGCCTTCCCATTCGGCTGGCGCGGCAGTGGATTGGAAGTCCCAGATCAGATCTTCGCACAATACGTTGCTAACCTGCTAGACAGTTTGCGTGATGATGGTTTCTCGCGGGTATTTTGTCTTGCACCTCAAGGATTTGATCCCCAATCATTTTTTATTCAACATCTATCTTCTTCATGTTTGCGGCTTCCAAACCCAAATCACAATTTACCAATTACTCAATTACCACCAGATAGCGAGCGTGGAAAAGTAATTTTGATTCCAATCGGTCACACAGAACAACATGGGTTTCACCTCCCCCTCTCAGTCGACACTATTATTATTGACTCAATCGCCAAAGGCACAGCCGCCAAAATGCCTACGCGCAGTTGGGCGATGCCAGTTATGCCGTATGGAGTTTCCACACATCGCTCATCTTTTGCCGCGACCATGAATGCAGGTGGACGTGCCTTTGAGGATTTCTGGGTTGCGGTAATTGATGTACTCGTCGGGCGCGGATTTGATCGCTTCTATCTCATGAGCGGACATGGCGGCAATACATCATTTTTAGTGAACATTGTGAAATACGCGGGCGAACGTCACCGCAGAATATTTTGCGCGACTGCCTGGTTACATACCTCAGGAAGAATTGGTGCCGAGGCTTTGGAAAAATATCGCACATCCAGGATCGGCGGCATGGGTCACGCATGCGAGCTTGAAACATCCTACATGCTCCACCTGCGCCCTGACCTTTGTCAAATGCAGCGTGTTGTAGACGAAACAGATTTCATCGCCACGCGTGATTATTATATGGATTGGATCGAAGGCGGCTCATTGGTAGCAAATCCGCCCTGGGATGATGACACTAAGACAGGCGCATACGGCGCTGGAAGTCATGCGACTGCAGAAAAAGGTCGCTTGTGGCTTGAAGCGGCAATTGAAGAAAAAGCCGATCACGTGGAGCAAATCCACGAACAACACGAGCGGCGTGAGAAGAGAAGAAATGAAGGCTTTGGTTTGTGGGGAAGGTTCAAATAGTCAATAGGACTCAAAAAAGCTTGTGGCGTTGTAAACGCCACAAGCTTTTTTGTGAGAGAATCGAACAATATTATTCCTTAACATCGAAGGTGATCTTCATTCCGCAAAATGGATGGTTTCCCACTTTTAAAGTCCAGATCGCGGTGCGTTCCCCCGCAGTTTTTGGCGCAGTGAAAGAGACTTTTAGCGTCAAACTCCTACCCGGCGCAACTGCCGAGGATATATCCTGAATGACTCTGCCGTCATGGCGATAACCGCTCTTATAAATAAAATCAACCGTGGTGCTCGTCCATGTTTTTGTACCTGTATTTAGAACTGTCCAATAGGCAATAAAACTTTTCCCTGCTTCAACAATAGCACCATCTGGATGACTTTTTGCCAGACCTATACATGTCCATGGTTTACCAGTGTAGGGAACCGGGTCATTTGCTAGGTCTCCCCCACTAAATGAGCTCCCTTCTTCAACAATATACGCAGGGTCAGTTGTTTCAATATCCATCACAGGTGTCGAAGTAAACAAGGAGAAAAAAAACGTAGCAGTCGGTGTTGGCAAAGTCGGTGTTAAGGATGGGGTCAAAGTAAAAGTTGGAGACTTCTGAGCGGCGAAAGTTTGCGTTTGAGCCGCAGCTGCAGTTTGTACGATCACAGTCCCCAGCGCATCCAATGACATTGGTTCTGCCACTTGAACAGGTGCAGAGATTGAGACACAAGCCAGCAAAAACAATCCCACTCCCAACCAGCCTCCGATTTTCCTGTAATGGTTCTTGTTCACTTGCTCTCCTTGGAGTTTATGAAGCATTTAGGATGGATCAATGTTACTTCATATTGAGCACTTCCCAAATGGCTGGAAGCGCCCAATCAATCGTTTCTTTGTCGATCACAAGCGGTGGGGCAAAGCGGATGACGCTGTCATGCGTCTCTTTTGCGAGGACGCCTTTCTTTTGCAAAGCCTCACAAAACCGGCGCGCGCCCATGGCTTCAGGTTTGAGTTCCACACCGATCAACAGACCTTTACCGCGCACCTCTTTCACATGCGGACTGGATATCTCGCTCAATTGCTCAAGGAAATATTCACCCAGTTGTTGTGATCGTTCTGCCAGTTTCTCCTCGCGGATTACCCGCAAAGCAGCGCGTGCGACAGCCGCCGCAAGCGGATTCCCGCCAAATGTTGACCCATGTTCACCCGCTGTGAACAAGCCTAAAATGGGTTGATCCGCCAGCACGGCGGAGACGGGATAAAATCCGCCGGACAGCGCTTTGCCGACGATCACAACGTCAGGGCGGACATCTTCATGGTCAGCAGCAAACAGCTTCCCGGTCCGCGCCAGACCCGTTTGAATTTCATCCGCAACCAGGAGAACATTATTCCTTTTGCATACTTCGGCAACCTTCTTCAAATATCCGGAAGGGGGAATGATCACGCCCGCTTCGCCTTGAATCGGTTCAAGCATAACGGCAGCAGTATTGGGAGTAATCGCTTTTTCAATTGCGTTGGCATCGCCGTACTTGACAGTAACAAAACCGGGCGTGAATGGACCGAAATCATCACGATATGATGGCTCAGTTGAGAATGAAACAATGGTCACAGTGCGCCCGTGGAAGTTACCCGACGCAACGATGATCTCAGCCTGATGGCGCGGAACCTTCTTCACTTGATACGCCCATTTGCGCACAAGCTTTACTGCTGTTTCAACAGCCTCTGCGCCTGAGTTCATCGGCAGGGACATTTCATAGCCTGTCATCTCAGACAGTTCTTTATAGAGAAGCGGCAATTGGTCGTTTCGGAAAGCGCGCGAAGTCAACGTTACGCGTTTGGCTTGATCGAGTAGCGCCTTCAAAATCTCAGGATGAACATGTCCCTGATTGACCGCCGAATACGCGCTCAAACAATCAAGATATTTCTTTCCATCCACATCATAAACCCACACGCCTTCGGCTCTTTCGATGACCACATCTAAAGGGTGGTAATTATGCGCGCCATACTGTTCTTCCATTTTGATAAAGTCTTGGGTATCCATTAAATTTACCTCTATTGTTATCGTCATTGCGAGGAGGGCGCTTTTCCCGACGAAGCAATCTCCTACTGTGACGGGGATTGCCTTACGCCGCACCAAACAAGCGCGCGAGAATCGCTTTCTGCGCGTGCAAACGATTGTGCGCCTGTTGGAAAATGACGGAGTGTTGACCGTCCGCAACATCATCGGTCAATTCCTGGTTGCGATGGGCGGGCAGACAATGCATCACGATCACATCCTTATCCGCCTCGCCGACCAGTTTTGCATTGACTTGATAAGGCGGGAAGATTTGCTCGCGTTTGGCAGTCTCCTCCTCCTGCCCCATGCTTGTCCAGGTATCGGTATAAATCACATTTGCACCTTTGACAGCCTCATGCGGATCGCGCACAAAAGTTAAAACACTGTCCGTCTTCCTGGCAATATTCCTGGCAACTTCAATTGCCTTGGGATTCATGTCATATCCCTCGGGAGTGGCCACGGACATATTCCAACCCAGCAAGGCAGAGACATGCATCAGTGAAACAGTGACATTGTTCCCATCGCCCACATAACTAATATTCAAACCTTTGGATTTACTGCCAAATTTTTCAATAATGGTCAACGCGTCCGCCATGCCCTGACAGGGATGGTTGTAATCGCTCAAGCCGTTGACAACCGGAATATCAGACCACCTAGCCAATTCCAGAACGTGCTCATGTTCGAACACACGTGCCATTAACGCCTGCACATATCCAGACAAGACACGCGCCACGTCCGCAATGGATTCACGCTTGCCAAGTCCGATCTCGTTTGGCGAAAGGTAAAGCGCATCGCCCCCACAATGACGCATCGCCATGTCAAACGAAATGCGCGTGCGCAGGCTTGGTTTCTGGAAGATCATTCCCAGCACCTTGCCCTTGAAAATCGGTTGATTGCCTTTCGTGAAATATTCCTTTTTTAACTTCACTGCCACATCGAGCAGGTCTTGAATTTCATCCGATGAGTAATCAGAGATCGCGAGAAAGTCCTTCATATTTACTCCTTGTTATAAAAGTATATCGTTATTGTGCAATTCTTACATGTTTCAAGCATCATACATTCTGCGTGACATTTCGGTAAAATTTGTCCTTCGACTGCGTTCCTCAAAGTGCATTCGTCACTCCGCTCAGGACGAATTACGCACTTTCTTCCAGTAACGCATCATACCGTCTGCGCTCATGCTGAGAGGGTTCGCCAATTTGTAAGCCTGCATCACATCGTCACTCAACCCCAGCGAGAGGCTTTGCTCATTCATCCATACTTCAAATTTTTCGCGCAGTTCTTCAAGCCCTGGCTCGGCCGGCATGATCTGCTCCAGCCATTTTTCAGTAGCGATCAATTTCTGTTCCAATTCATTCAACTGCCATTCAGCGTCGCTATAAATCCCAAAGTGGGTCGGCGCAATGCGGGTGAATTTTTCCTTTCGTAAACGCGAAATAGATTCAAACCATCGCCCAAAATGTAATTCGGGCGGAGGCATGGGCGCGCGCAAGTATGAATAGCCTGGAATTCTCACCCCGCCGACATCGCCGCTGAAACACACATCTTCAAACAAATAGGAATAATGATGCTCGGCATGACCAGGCGTATTGATCGCCACGAACCGCAAATTACCGATGACGATTTCTTCCGCATCCTGCGCCACCTTGAGCTGATTCTGTTCAACGGGCAGAAACTTACCCCAGAGTTCATTCATCCTTTCTCCGTAAATGCGCGTGGCGCTGGCGATGAGCTTTTCGGGGTTCAACAAATGCGGCGCACCATTCGGGTGGACGTAAATCTCCGCGCCTTGCCGTGAGAGCCAGCCCGCCGCGCCAGCATGGTCGAGGTGAATGTGCGTGAGCAACACGTGGGTAATGCCTCGGAGAGATAAATTTTCTTTTGCCAGGGCAGTTTCCAATGCGGGAAGAGTCGAACCGGGTCCGCTTTCGATCAAGACCGCTCCGTCGTTGTGTCTAATTAAATAAGACGCTATAGCTTGCGACTTATTTTGAAAATTCAAGTCTATTGTGAGAATACGGGTGTTTGCCACGGACGAATATCCTGCGTTTTGAAGTTTAGTGGAATTTCGGAAAGGGCCTGAGAAAGATCATCTCCATACTGAAGCACGGTGACGGATACGCGGCGTTCACGCAAGGAATTGACCAGCGCCGCCGTGCCGCGTGGTCCGCCAAATGTTTCGGTATTGAGCAAAACTACGACCGGGCGCAAATAACGCATTTGAAGATCATCCACCGCTTGTAAAATATCAGGGCGCACAGTCGGCGTAACGAGAAAAACACCAGAGCCCTGCGGCAATTGCGAGGACTGCGCCGCTACAAGAGCGGCAATTGAAAGCGAGCCATTTGCTTCAACAAAGGCCAACGTCTCCAAAATTTTTACTTCCTGCCTTTCGCTTCTTTCAGCGGGGTGAACGGTAAAAGTCCGCCCGGCGCTCACATAACCCACAGATCGGCGTTGACCAATATAGTAATGAACAAGAGAAGCGGTGATGCTGACAGAGTATTCAAGCGTGGATGGCGGCAATTTGAATTTCGGGCGTTTCACAAACATCATGGAATCGGGAGGCAATTCCTCCTGCTGGTAGGGTTTCTCAAAATGAACTGCCTTTTGAGAATCGAGATAGAACCAAATTTCAGCCTGCGGATCCTGTTCGAATTCCTTAACCATCAATTGATTGCGGCGCGCGCTGGTCGGCCAGTGAATACGTTTCATGGCGTCGCCATGTACATACTCCCGAACCCCGGCTGCATGAGGTGTAATTTCGTAAGCTTTTCGGCGAATGACCTGGCCGCCGGGTAATATTCCCGGTGGAGAAGGGAACGATCTGATTTCATGGACGACCGGGAATACAATCAGAGTCTCGCGTGGCCCGATTACTTTACTTACACTGAATAACCCAAATGGATCACCGCTGGAAATTCGTGTAGGACCAAGTTGAAAACCGCCACGACGAGTGAGCCAGGTGCGACCTAGGTAACTCCGCTGATGACGACCCAGCACAAAGGTGAAGAGACGCGAACCCGCTGAAAAAGGCAGGGTGGATTGATTTAGAACCTCGACCCACGGCACCGGTATGCGGCTGTCATTGGACACTTCATACCGTTCTTCAAATACATCTCCCACGTTCGCGCGCAATACACGCGAACTTCTCTGCACACTTAAACCGCTCGCTG
>DATEDD010000308.1:0-18002 GCA_035286565.1 Anaerolineales bacterium | reverse complement strand
GCACAAACCCATCTCCTTCTGCGGCTATGGGATATTGATCCAAAATCTTTTTCAGATCCGGTTGTTTATCCAATTGACGAAACGCGGTCACAAGAAAATAATCATCGCCTGCAACGATCTCCTCAAAACGGCTCGCCGGATCACGGCCCTGGTTTCGTATCTCAGTCAAGTGAGTATCCAATGGCCACAGGTTCACTCTCCGCCACGCAAACAACATCAGCCGATAGCCGTAATCCTGTGTTAGACTAATCACTTTCGCATCTTCGGGAATCGCATCTCCGATTTTCTTCCAGACCTCAGGCTCATGACGATAATCCTGCGCGACAAGAACTGACCGCGCCACCCAGGAATGAAATCCAATGACTGCAACGACCAATGCAAGGAAAACCACGCGTCTCGCGACACTTTGAGTTGCCGCCGTTTTATAGAGCGAATCCAATACCGATGCCAGTCCCAGTGCAACTACCGGCACAAGTTGAATATGGTAATAACTATGAGTGTACATTTGGAGAGGCAAAGTCAAGCCATAAGCTAGATAGCCAATCCATAAACCCATCAACAACCAACACAAGCGCGGTGAGGAGATCAATGCGCCCGCCAGGCTCATAAATAAAACCGTCAAACCAAAAAGACTGCCAAGAAAAGCAAGCCATTTTGAGTAAAAGTCTGAACTTGAGATCAATTTGAAAAGCGCCACCGACCAATTGACAAAATATTCGCTGGAACGACCTGAGTTTAAGAAAACATAGTATGTCAATGAAGGGACGATCAGCAGCAATACCATCACCCACACTTGTCTTGATTTCCAAAAATCCTTGCGAAGCGTGAATAAGACAAGTACCACGGCAGCCGCACCCGTGAAAAACGCGATGACAATCTTTACCAGAGTTGCAAATCCCAGGAATATTCCTGCCCATATTGCCCACTTCCAGTTTCGTTCTTCAGACCAACGATAAAGAGAATAAATACCTGCCACAAAAGCCGATGTCATAAGTGGATCCGGTTGAAACGAACGGCTGGCTTGCACAGCAAAAGGCAAAACCAAATAATATGCCAAGGCAGTCAGGCCCGCCCACGGTGAAATAGTGCGGCGCGCTAGGTCAAAGAGAGCAATTCCAGCCAATACCCAAAACAGGGATTCCCAGATCCGTGGAATTGCAAAATTCTCCCTGCCAACAGCAAGATATGTTACAGCCACAAGCGACTCGATCACGGGCGGTTCATAATGCCCGACTGTGCGTTCAAAGGATGAGGCAAGTTCACGTAACTTCGAATCAGCATCAGGTAAAAGCTGATAATAAATATTACGGGCAACCAGGTAATTACGAAGTTGACGCGTTGCATGAAAGTCAAGAGGTGGATCGTTCAGATCGATCAGGCGCAGAGTCAAGCCCAAGAGTATGAGAAGGATCAGAAACGGTAACCAGGCCGGATACTTGGAAAGAGGCAACGTTTTCATCAGAAGAGGGAATTATAGTCAACCTTTGGGAAGATGGTCAATTTGCCGCCAACAGTAGCGTCAATGACTTCGCGCCCGAACTCTGCAGCTTTGGCGCGGTTCTTCGCTTCGGCATGATAGCGCGCCGCAGACCAGGTTTGCGGGACATGCAGGATCCTGCCCTGCTGCGCGATCCGGATCCACAAATGATGATCGAGTAGAAGGTGGAAACTGGCATCAAGCCCGCCCGATTTTTCATAGGCTTCACGGCGGAAGAACACGGCGGGTTGACCAATGATTTGAAAACACAACAGATCTTCCAAAGATAATTGCTTGTATTTCAAAACATTGATCGTTTGTCCTTGCTCGTTCACGGCAAGCATATCGCCATAAACCATAACCACTTCCGGGTTTTCTTCAAACACTTTCACAACCCCAGAAATCGTCTTCGGCAGATAATAATCATCCGAATTCAACCATGCGGCAATTTCCCCGCTTGCGCGTGCAAGTCCCTTATTGATGGCTTCCGCCTGACCCGAATCCTTTTCAGAGACCCAATAAGCCAAACGATCTGCATAGTTCCTGATGAGCTCAACCGAGCCATCCTTCGATGCGCCATCAATAACGATATATTCGATATGCGCGTGATCCTGCTCAAGGACAGAACATATCGACCGTTCTAGATAGCGTGCCTGGTTGAAAGAAGGAGTGACAATGGAAACAAGAGGAAGCTTCACAGTCATGGAACGGGATAGCCTTCATAAATGACCAGGTCATCGAACTGTAGTACGATCCTTATCGTATTCAAATCGACCGCGGAATGATCGGGACCGTTATTAGACACTACAGACTCCAGCGTTGCACGCCCACCCTCTCCCACCACCATAAAAGCCCGCTGGAAGGGACCGGAATGTCGCAAATATTTCTGGGGAATAGCATAAATCCCAAAATAATATCTTAACTGGGGAAAATACTCGCGGCTGGCAGTAGCCAGATCGCCTTCACGAAGATGGTCTTTGAGGTAAATCGCGGCGCTTTCCACACTGCTCTTTTGTTTCCAGCGATCCGGGATCGTTGGAATCGTCAATATACCTAATAAGAATATGGATACCAATACAATGCCAAGAAAAATCCTTGCCAGAGGCAATTTGTTTTTCAATACATCTGAGAGCAGTTTCAGCGGCTCGATGATCCCACCTGCCGACCATATCAACAGAGGAGCGGCAAGGAAGAGCCACATCCTGGGCATCATATCCGGTCGTCTGGCAACCAAACAAGTCACGATCCAGACAAGAAACGCGAACTGCTGAGGGACTTTTCGTTTAGATATGTTTAAATCCAGGATCAACCCAATGATCAAACCAATAACACCTAAAATAACGATCCAACCTGGAATGGTATCCACCCATTCCATCCATGTGTTCCGCACCCTGACCCAAATGATGGTCGGGAACAGGTCCCAACCCAACGGGACAATAGCGCCGTTACCAACGAATCGATAATAATTGTTTATTAGGATCGGCGTATATAACAACACAATTAAAAATGCCGAAGCAAACCCGCTCGCCAGCCAATATTTAAGAAAGTCAAATTTGGAACGGTAGCCACTGAAATCGCCAAACAACCACGATAGGAATAACCAGACGTACAAAGCCCCGAACGGGAACAGCATAATCGGGACCGTAAAAAAACCAAGCGCAGACGTAATAATAAGCAGCAACCATGCCAAGCGGTTTTTATTTTCCCTTACATAATCTCCCAATATCAGGATCATTAAAGTAATCAGGCTTAGGAAGGCATACCCGCGAGCCAGCACCGAATAAGTAACAAGGATGGGAAATACCGCGATCAACGCGGCGCTCAATATGCCTGCTTCCCTGCCATACAGTCTTTTTCCAAGCACATAACCAACGGGAACCATCAACACCCCGGCAACGATGGTTGGAAGCCTGATCAGCCACAATGGGTGTCCAAAAAGATGGGTGATAATATTGAGAATAATGCTCAAAAGCACATGATTGTTCGGCAAATGATAGTCTGAGATCGTTTGCCATAACGATCTCGAAGCAAAGGCATTGTATGTATAGGCTTCATCATGAGTGAGCGGGATGTTCAAACTGGCAAGCCTTGTTATCAAAGCGACAAAGACAAGCCCCGACAACAACATAAGATCAGCGCGGTTCCATCGGGTAAACGAAAGCCCGCTTAAGAAAGCCCGAGCGTCACTGCGAAACGGTCCATTGAAATCCTGGATTTGAGTTAATAGGTTATCAATTCTCTTTTGAGTATCCGACCACTTTATCAACATCGCCCCTGCAAAAATAGTTAATACCAAACCGAGCAGGCCCGATAGTCTGGATAAAATCTGATACCGCTCAAAAGTAAAGGAAGCAAACTCGCCGTCGGGGGCCAGCCGATTAAGTAAATTGGTAATGGTTTCAAATGACAGGAAATGGAACAACACCAGCCATAAACCGGCGAATACAGACAGAACAAGAAATGAACGAAAAACCGCAAAAAGAGATGAACGTTTCATGGTATAGGTCATCGACAATGAGAATCGATCGCGATAAATAAATCCATAATCAAAAAAGGGAGTTGTAATCCACTTTTGGGAAAATCGTGAGTTCGCCGCCGACGGTCGCATCAACGACTTCACGCCCTGCTTTGCGGTAGGCTTCGCGCGCCAAGGTGTATCCGACTTCGGATGTATCGAGATCCGGTAACTGCCATTTTGCGCCTTTGCCAAAATAATTTGGAGCAAAGTGATTTGGGTCATCTCCCTGTGAGACAACTGTTTTATTTGCCTCCCCTCTCGATGCAAAATTGTGATCCACGCCGATCAAAATGACCTGCTGGAATCCCATATGGAACGCAAGCTGCAGTGCCACGTTTGTCACTGTTGCTCCTTCCCAGACGCGGCCGCGTACATCGGGCGAGAAACCCGGGCCGGTGTAGGAGGTGTAAAGGAAGGTCGGTAATTGGGTAATGGGTAAATTGGCTGGAAAATGACGATGCGAACGCCACGCCAGAAATTTGGGCATGGGCAAGGCAAGGATCTCATCTGCGAATTGCTCGATGACCAGATCGTTGATGGAGACAAAGTATGTCGTGTGGAATCCAAGTTCAGGGAATAACAGATAGATGCGATTCATTCCAAATGTGATTTCATTGCGAAGTTTGGAAAGATCGGTTTGGCGGAGTGAGGGCCCGTTGCCAATGATAATGGCGCGATTGCCTTTGTGAATATCTTTCAACGCATTGAGTCGTCGAATGCTCTCGCGCCGCCAGGGATGAAGGTAAGCAGTGGGTAGTTCAGGAATGCGTTTGATTGAATCATAAGAGCCGCGAGCAAACTGCCAGAGAGGATTGGGGATAATTTGTTTGAGAGTTTGTTTCATTACATCGATGCTCCAGACGTCGCCACTTCGACACCTTCGGTGGTACGAGCTGAACCGTCGGGGAAGGCGGCTTGAGCCTTATTTATTCGGTACTCAACCGCGCTGTCGCGCCGCCATCCACCACCAGCGCCTGACCCGTCATAAAAGATGATTGACCATTATCTGCAAGAAAGTAAATCGCATGGGCGATCTCTTCAGGCTTGCCCGATTTCCAGGCTACCTTGTCCAATCTCAAGTTGAAACCCGTTGCCATTCCAATCACTCTAAACTCAAATGTGTAAGTTAATCGAACGTAGGGTATATTACTATCCTCCACTTTCAGAAAAGACTTTTTGTTTTGAAGAAAATTGAAAATGGACAAGGAAATTTCCGATGACGGCCAGTGCAATCAATTCGGCAAATCGCCAAAGGGAAGCCGTATTAATAACATTAGACCATCCACTATAAAAGTTTACCATCAAGTCGAAATCCCAAACCGGGAATGGCAACCAGATGCGATTGAAGATAATTTGAAGAGTCAGAATCAGCAAGATTCTAATAAATGATTGATTCTTTGCTAGCAAACCAGTCAATACAGCAAGGGGTAAAAAGAAATATGTGGCAAATCGTTCTAAATCAGTACCTCCAACAATGATAAGAAGTAAAACAATCCCCGAATAGTAAGCTAAGTAGCTAACCTGTTCTAGAGGTATTTCTCCCAGCACAGTCCTTATTTGGGATCTGCGGAACAAAATCAAGAATGGCAAAAAATAGGCTAAGACAATATAGACTATGTTAATGTTACGGGGCCAAATCGAAATCAGGTGAATTGCTTGAGCAATTCCTTGTGGCGACAGTTGCACTGCTTCGGCATGCTCTACAACAGGTATAAGTAGCCTAGGTATGCCAACCGCAATAAATAAGCCAATCATGGAGATTGTCACATTTCTAATCGACGTTTTGCTACCCTCTCGCTGTAATTTGGTTGCAAGATAGGCAAGGAGAGGCACTATCGCAAATTCACGGAATTGCAAGCCAATCATTGTTGTTAAAAGCAATGGAAAGAAATAATCCTTAAATGCTAACCATGTACTTATCAAAATGATGGGATAAACCAGAATATCAGGCCGATATACATCGAAAAGTGGATATTTGATGTTATACAGAGAAAATGCCACTGACAGCATACCGATATAAGCACTCTTTTCAGATTGTGTCAGATGCCTCACCAATAGAAAAACTCCGAACAATTCACTAATGGCACCAACATACGCAATCACTTTGAAACTTTTGTAAATGGAAAGACCAATAAAATGATGTATGGTGCCAGCTAGAAAGGGCCCGGCAAAACGATAGACAAAAGGAGAAATCCGGAGCTCAAGAGCGAAGCCATGTTCTGCCATTCCAATATATAGATTGGAATCAAATAAAAGCTTTTTAGTAACACCGTTTGTTAAAATGTCTACGAAGACTACCAAAGCAATACTAACTCCAAACGGAATAGCATACCTTTTCAGCAAAGATAAGAACATGTTCAGGCTTATTTCTCCAGTTCACCAGCAAGCAATGAGGCTAGGATCAGCCAGATCCGTTTCGTTTCTTTGAAATATTTCTCCAATGATAAAAAAGTACATAATGTCAGACAGATATAAAGCGGCTCACTCAACGCCCAAGAATGCACCTCAATCAGAACAAAAGAGATTGAAAAGTACAAAGATGCGAGCAAGGAAAAAAGGATGAGCCTGTCAATTTTTGAGAACTGATAAATACCAGATACGTATTTACGCCAAACAGAAGAATGTTTACCCAGCGAGCGTTCTGCAATGCAGTTGCACCACCCAATTCAAAAACGGATAAAACAATGGAGTACATGGGGAGATAATTTGTCATAGTCTCAAGTTCTCCATCCCCATAAGGAATTGAAAAACCATTGCCCGCAACAAGGTTTCTGGCATTTGCTACATATTGAAACGTGTCTGAAATTAAGCCTGCTCCCCATTTTGTAGAATACCAAACCAGAAACATACCAACCCCAATGAACGATACAAGCAAGAGGTAAACAACAGATTTAGGGGTCAATGAAATCATTTTCATTTTCGGTTTTTCACTCGGTACTCAATCTGGCCGTTGCGCCGCCATCCACCACCAGCGCCTGGCCGGTCATAAAAGACGACTGCTCGTTATCCGCAAGAAAGTATATGGCATGGGCGATCTCTTCGGGCTTGCCAACCTTGCCACTCACGGTTTTACGCGCAAGATTATCCAGCCGTTCCTGCACGTCACCGTGACCCGCGTGCCCGCGGCCAAGTCCCGCGCGCAGCATCGGCGTGTCCACCGCACCCGGGAGTATGGCATTGACGCGGATATTATCCGGCGCGAACTCGATCGCCATGGCACGCGTCAGGGCAAGCAACCCGCCTTTGGAGGCGGCATACGCCGCGATGTTCGCAGAGGTTTGGATCGCATGAACTGACGAAACATTTACCACCGCGCCGCCTTTTGCCTTGAGTAAAGGATACGCGAGCTTGACGCCCAAAAACACCGAGCGCAGATTGGAAGCCATGACCGCATCCCACTCCTCGACGGTTGTTTCCGTGATTGGCTTTGTAACCTGCACCGCGGCGTTGTTCACGAGTGCATCGAGACTGTCTGTAAATTGATGTGCCTTTTCAAAAATGACTTCCATGGCTTCCGGGCGCGAAATGTCGGACTGGACAAAAAGTCCGCTTTCCGGAAAACCAGCCCCAAACTCAGACCGGTCCACCCCAATGACACGCCAGCCTTTTTGGGTGAAGAGCGAAACGGTTGCACGGCCAATCCCACCCGCCGCGCCGGTGATCAGGACGGTCTTTTGTGAATTTACGGTTGACTCGGACATGAGTAGGGAGCTAACTCCAGTGCATCAGGATTTTCGTTAGGTGCATAATAGCTGATATCTTCAAGAAGAGGCAGATCCTGTCCAAAGTAGGAATTCAGGACCACACGAAAGGTATTCACCGGTGAGATGGATAAGTATAAAACTTTATCCGCATCCATGCCGGGTAAATAGTAGGCATTCAAAATCGGCATTTTTTGAGCAGAGGAAGGTGAAATCTGAGGCGGAGGGCCATGATCGCCCTGAAGGATGATGATTGGCGGCGTTTCTGATTTGGCAAGTATCGTATCGATAACCTGTAAAATCTCGCGGTTGATAAAAACTACCTGCCCAAGATAAGCCGCCTGCAAATCTTCAGGCTGTCCCTCCAGCCATTCTCCATTGGGGCCAAATCTATATGGTGGGTGTGGGATGACAAAATGAGCGAACACAAACAGGTCCCCTTGCTCGGTGGGCAATCGCTTCAGATGGTTGAGGAGAGAAAGGATACGCGAACGGTGGTTATTGTCGGTGATTCTATTGATGTTGAACAAGTTGAAGTCTGAGACAATGCGCAGAAGGGTTGTGTCCATCGTGAGTTTTTCAAAATCGGGCAATGCCGAATAACTGCGGTCGAAATCGAGGTAGACATCCGCATCTTTCCACTCGGTCATGTCCCAGCCCGAGGGAGCAGAAACGATCTGATAACCCTGGCTCTCCAGGAACGATCGGACTGCACTCCGTTTGAGAACAGCAATACGCTCAATTTTGTTATTAACATTCAAATGGTCAAGATAATCATAATTCAACGACGAAGAAAGGGAGTATTCGGTGATGTGATAGTTGCTCTGACTGCAATCAGCCACATAAAAACCCCGTTCCCGCAAAGCAGCTAGAAAGGCGGAATTGTCAAACCCAAGCTGATCTCTCAGTACATCCTCGCGCCCGTATGCATCCAGGATAATATAGTAAATATCAGGCCGCGCGGAGTTGATGGTCTGCGCTCTCACAACTTTGGCGCTTAAAGCGGAACGATACGCCAGAAATTGTTGAACGGCATTTGAAGAAACCACAAAAACCGGATAGATCAACAAATAAATCGAAAGCAAGTTAAGCCAGTACGTCAATCTGCCCGGCTTTTCCATCTTTCGAATTATCCAATAAATAACGTAGATCAAAGCCAGTCCATATAAGAATAAAAGAGTGCGGTGCCGAAAAATATGAACGTTCCCGATATTGACACTTTCCAGCATGTTATAGATCTGCCCGTACGTAAAGAACGCAATTAGCATTGCCAGCGCCACCAATGCGGCGCGATGCCAATCATGGATCAACAAGCGAGTCAGTCCATACACAATTACCCCAAACAGCGCTGAAAATATCAACGAACGCCACATATCACTGAGAGCGATTTCACGCACATTGTGAGCCATCAGTGCAAGGACGCAAAACCCGGCAAATAACACCGGATAAAAAGGTGTCTTTCTCAGCATACTCATTAAATGGTCAATGCCGCGCCATTGACAAGTGCAGTATGATCTTCACACATTTTCATCTACTGCCTTACCTTACAGGAGTTGGAGACTGGTTTAAAGCTAAAGGGATTATCGTAAATTGAGTAGTAACTGACATCCTCCAGCAGCGGAAGATATTGTCCAAAGTAGGTATTAAAAATGATTCGAAATGTGTTCACGGGAGTAATCGTTGAATAGATTGGCGCATTTGCCTCTGGCAAATAGTATACATTCAGATTCCTCATGCGTTGCTGCGGGCTGCTTGGAATTGTGGGACCGTGATCGCCTTGAATCACAATAATGGGCGGTCTGGTTGAACCCGCGATGATCTTCGGCACAATCTCCATCATGCGGTTGCTGATATAAATTGCCTGATCACGATATTGCCTAGCTCCCCGCCGAGTCTTGGTTGTTCCAACGGCCGCGGGTTCAACAGGCCCACCCGTTGGACCAAACACAAAAGGGGGGTGAGGGACAATCAAATGAACAAAAACAAACTTAGGTTCCTTAATATATGACAGTTTACCAAGTTTATCCAAAGCAAAGAGGGTACGCTCACGAAACAGTTCTGAATCTGCGTTCTGAATACCGAACCTATTCTCATCTTGTACCAACCGCGCCAATGTTGTTTCCATAAGAAGATGTTCGAACTCATTTAGTGCATCAATATAATTGAAATTCAAAGACGACGCCAGTGACATCTGCATTTGGGCATAATTACTTTGACTGCAATCGGCGACACAAAATCCCCAATCCCGTAATGTATTCAGGAAATCAGAGTTATCATACCCATATTCATCCTTCAAGACATCTGCCCGGCCATATCCATCCAATATGATGTAATAAATATCCGGAGGCTCATTTCCAACTTCCAAGTCCAATGTCTGTGTGTTTTGTGCTGCTTGTGCCTGGGAAGCTCGGCTTTGCAGGAAAAAAGATATCAATTGGAATGAGGGCAGGATCAATAGAAACAACCCCACCACATTCAGCATAGAGGTCGCTGTTGCAAGATTAATCGGCTTACGCCAGACCTGCCAGAGGATAAGAAAGCCCCCTCCCACCCAGATGAGTATCAATGTACGATGCCGAAATAAATAAAATCCGTCAACGTTTACTCCCTTGAGCAGGATGTAAATGTGCCCATAGGAATAAAACAAAATCAAAATAATGGTTAAAGATAATGCGGCTCGTCTCCAGTCCCGATGAACCAGCCGGAGGATAAAAGCCAGAAACCCAACCACAACCAATGCGACAGTTACGGGCCGCAATCCTGATGATAAATCCACCTCGGAAATATTAAATGCCAGCAGGGCCAGAACCGGATAAACAGCAAACAAAAAAGGATGCAATGGAAAATGCTGAAGCCAGGCTGGCTTGCTACTAGTCTTCAAGTTCATACTTTAAGCCCAGCCCGGCCAGCAGATTTCTGATCGTGTTCCAATGGACTCTTTCCCAGGCAGCGGGGCTGGAGTTGGCGTTATGCGGGGCAAGCATGACGTTGTCCATTTTCATGAGCGGACTATCAAGTGGAAGCGGCTCAAGCTCAAAAACATCCAAAGCGGCTCCCGCGAGACGTTTGGCCTGCAGCGCTTCGATCAGCGCCTTCTCCTCCACGATGTGACCGCGCGCAGTGTTGATCAGCATTGCATTTGATTTCATCAAAGCAAGTGTATCGCTGTTGATGAGATGGTGGCTGGTTGGGTTTAGATCACAGTTAATGGAAACAAAGTCGGAATTCGCGAGCAGGGATGGAAGGGTGGTCATCTCCAGGCCGGTCTCTGCAAGAAAAACGTGATCGATATCAATAATATCGTTTCCAAGCACCTTCATGCCAAATGCGTGCGCGCGGCGAACCACGGCTTTGCCAATGTTACCCACGCCGATCACACCGAGTGTACATTCACTAAGAGCCTTGCCGGCCATCTTTTCCCATTTGCCGGATTTCATCTCGCGATCCATCCAGGGCTGTCGACGCGCGAAAGCCAGTATGTAACCTAACACTGTGTCTGCGACAGGGAGGGTGAAGGCGTTCAGGGTGCGGCCGATCTTTATCTCATAACGGGAACAGGCTTCGGCGTCGATTGAATCGATGCCCGTCCCCCACTTGGAGATCACTTTGAGGCGCGGCGCACAGGCTTCGATGACGCGCGCAGTGTAACAGTCATCCCCACAGATGGTGCCATCAAATTGACCGGCGTATTTGAGCAGGTCGGCTTCTTCCAGGCGCTCCTGCACAATGGGAACCACCAGCTCGATATTGTACTTATCGAAGACAGGCTTGAAGTGATCAACGACCGGGATCATGTAGGGAGCGGTGAAGAGGACTTTATATTTCATCTTTTGCAATCGTTCGGGACTTCCACGTAATTATATGGAATATCGTATGCGGAGTAGAGAGCTTTATCTTCAAGAAGCGGATAATTCTGGTCGAAGTATTTATTGAAGATCAGGCGGAATGTGTTTACAGGTGTGATCGTGGGATAAAGGTCATCATTGTCGCCAGGAAAATAATATACGTTGAGAATTTTCATCCGGCGTTCGATTACGTCGAACGGCGCGGGGCCATGATCACCCTGAATGACGATAATGGGAGGATTCTTTGAGCTTTGCAAAATGAGGTCTATGATGGCAGTGATGCGTTTGTTGATATAGGTCACCTGGTCGGGATATTTGACCTTGTATTCTTCAAAGTCAGGCACACCAGAGTAAATACTGTTGAGCTCCTCGCCATTTGGGCCGAACACAAAGGGATGGTGCGGGATGACGAGGTGTGTAAATATAAACTTTGGGCTGGGAATATCCGGCACTGTCTTTTCCATTTGATCCAGAGCGAAGAGGGTCCTGCGGCGATACCATTCAGCGGATTTCTTTTCAGGCGGCTCATCAATCATATCCATCGGCACGCGCCAGGCGGAAGTTTGCGCAAGCATGATCTCAAAATCGCTCATTCCCTGCGGAGGCGGGCGAAGGTAGTAGTTGGCACCCTTCCATTCGGAGACCGGGAAGTTGGTGGCGAACGAGACAATATTATATCCCTGCGATGCGAGGAATTTTCTGGCATTGTTATATTGCCCCAGTGCACGCAGAGGAGCGCGCGTATCCGAATTGGGAGTTAACGAACTCGTCAACGAATCGAGGTAATCGAGATTTAACGATGAGGTAAGCGAGAGCATGGTCTGCCCATAGTTGCTTTGCGAGCATTTGGCGACGTAAAAGCCCCTGGATTCAAGAGAGCGCAAAAAAGGAGTGTTGTCATAATTGAACATTTCCATCAACACATCTTCTCTCCCATACGCATCCAGGATAATGTAATAGATATCGGGAGCGTATCCTAAAGGCAAAGAAGCACCTTTTGTCTGTGCGGATTCCAACGCGGCCCTTTCCGTTTTTTCCCTTTTGATGGTGTATGAAATGACTTGGAAGGATGGATAGATCAATAAAAAGATCGAGACCAAATTCAATACCGGCGTAAATGATCGTGGGTTCCGCAACTTGCGCATCACCCACCAGACTGCCAGCACGCCAGCCCCTCCCCAGAGCGGAACCATTTGCCTATGCCTGCCGAGGATAAAACCGGCAACTTCTATTTTTTTCAAATAAAAGTAAACATGCCCATAGGTGAAGAACAAAAAGATAAGGATGGCGAGCGCAAGCGCTGCACGATGCCAATCCCGCGATACAAACTGAAAGAGAATCAACAATAGTGATGCAATAGATAACAGCACGACCAATGGCCGCCAAAGCACATTGGGTTCCACTTCATTAATATTAATTCCCACCAAAGCCAGCACCGGATAGGCAATGAGGAAGAGTGGATACGCTGGCATCCATCGGATTTTTTGGAACAACGTTGACTTGGCCATTCCAGCAGACCCTTTCAAGAGGTCACTTTTCGCACGGATAGGAGGTTTCAGAGAACTCATACAAATTTGGCACAGGTGAAAAATAACTGACATCCGGGAGCATATCATACCTGCCGCCGAAGTAGGCATCAAAGATCACGCGAAAGGTATTGACCGGCGAAATTGTTGGATAAAGGTCATCGTTATGACCCG
The DNA here is from genome assembly GCA_035286565.1 of Anaerolineales bacterium. Taxonomy (GTDB): domain Bacteria; phylum Chloroflexota; class Anaerolineae; order Anaerolineales; family Villigracilaceae; genus Villigracilis. Next base: position 4,761 of record DATEDD010000308.1, on the reverse strand, counting down.
GCAGGTAATATGCATTTAGAATCCAAAATCGCTTATTTCTGGGTTGGAGCCAGGGGCCATGATCTCCCTGCAAAATAATGATCGGCGGCGTCTCGGATTCAGTGAGGAGTGTATCCACTGCTTCGAGCATTTTTTGATTGAGGAATGTCAACTGATTCTGATATCCCTGCGCGTATAGATCCGAAGGATACTCCCGATTCTCATTCCAGAAATCAGGCGGGTACGTATGCTTACCATTTGGTCCAAACACAAAGGGCGGATGCGGCGATATGACATGAACGTGCGCGAACGTTGGCTCGGGCATGTGCGCGATATCGTCCATTTTATCGAACACGAGCAAAGTGCGATTGCGGAAGTTTTGTCCCATGATCTCATCTGCGTCCACCCAGCCAAGATCCTGCGCGTGAAGCGCGAGCGTCGTCCGCATGAAGAGTGTTTCAAACTCACTCAGACCCGCAGAAAATGGAGGCGGTGTATAGAACACATCTGCGTCCTCCAACTCGCTCCACGCAAAACCTGTTGCAAATGCAACCGTCTTATAACCCATGCTCTCAAAGTTATACCGGACCGCGCTGTGCTTCAATGAATCCCATAAGACGCGGCGGCGGGTGCTCTCAGGCACGAATGCGGGGTCCAACCCCTGCAAATACGACAGATTCAACGTGGATCCCAGCGAAATTTCAGTGCGCACATAATTGCTCTGACTGCATTCTGCCACATAAAAGCCGCGCTCACGCAGCCCATCAACAAACTCGCTGTTGTCATATCCATAGGCCTGCTTCAACAAATCATCACGGCCGTAAGAATCCAGGATGAAGTAATACACGTCGGGTGGATTCTGCGGACGCACCAGTTCCTGTACAGGGGCATTTTTCGTGCCGAGGGAGTGAGCGCCTCTTTTCTCGGATCCCAAACTGATCTGCACCAGGGAAACGATCATCAGCCCAAGCGCGAGCGCGTTCAAGGTCCTTGCGGAATCGATGAAAGAGATACCCGGTCGTGTTGCCCACCAGAAAAAGAAAATCGCCAGAACCACCCAGACCCCAACCAGCCACCGGGTGAAACCAACATCTGGATATTTTTCACTGAGAAAGATATGCAAGTGCCCGTAGGAAAAAAATAAAGCCAGCCAGAGCGTGGAAAGAAACGCGGCGCGATATGCATTTCGCAGGAACAGGAACAGCAATCCAAATAAAAGGGCCCCAATCAAAAGGCTGACAAATATGGGTCGAAGTCCAATATCGACCTTGACCTGCCCGATGTTCGCGGCAAGCAGTGCCAGGACAGGGTAGATACTAAAGACAATGGGATACCAGGGAGGAGTGAACCACTTTCTCAAAGTTTTGCAATCCTTAAAGCTTTCAAGTCTGAACTATCTTCACGCGGGATGCTGCTGCCGGTTCATCTCAATCACCCTCGGTTGTGCAGTTGTTGGGAATCTCTCTAAAATCATACGGCTTATCAAGGTTGGATGCATAACTCCTGTCAGGAAGATAAGGGAGCGATGCCCCAAAATAGGTGTTGAAGATGATACGGAAATTATTGACCGGGGTGATGGATGCATATAGTTCAGGCCGGGGTTCCGGGAAATAATAGGCGCTCAGAATATCCAATTGTTTGTCTGTTTTCACAAAGCGAGGACCATGGTCGCCCTGCACAATGATCACAGGGGGCCGGACAGAGTTTTCGAGGATTGTCTCGAATACCTGCGGCATACGCATATCGAGAAAAGCCAGCTGGTTTCGGTAGCCTATCTTATATTCATCCTTCAAATAGTAGTCTGCATTGTTTTCGTAATGCGGCGGGATGACCTCAAGTTCGCCATTGGGCCCCACCACAAACGGGGGGTGCGGGATCGCCAGATGAACAAATACAAACTTGGGCCCGGGAAGAAGCGATACATTTTCCAGTTCATCCAGAACATACAGCGCTAAATCATGTCTCCTCTGGTCTGCAGTCAGAAGATATTCGCCGAGGTAGCCTTTCTGGGAGAAAACAGCCGGGAATGAATTCCTCAACAGCAATTCCTCGAAACTATTGATCTTGGTGGACCGCAGGGAGTAAAAATAATCTGCATCTTCCCATTCGGTCCATTCGTAACCTGTTTCAAACGCAACAATCTTGTAATCGTGCTGCCTCAGCACGGTTTCGACAGCACTGTTTTGAATCAGATGCCACATGAGAGTGATGTCTTTGTTTTCCGGGGTAAATCGAGCACTGAGAGCATTCAGATAGTTTGCGTTCAAGGTCGCGGAAAGTGAATGGGCGGTGCTATGATAATTGCTCTGGCTGCAGGATGCCACATAAAAACCCATGTCTTTCAATTGCTGGAGAAAGAACCCGTCGTCATAGCCGAATTCCTTGGCAAGCACATCATTCCGCCCGTACATATCCAGAATAATGAAATAAATGTCAGGAGAGGTTTCAGTTGACTGAACAGGAACAGAAATCTCAGGAGGAATTATCTGAGTTCTCTTCGAGATGCCATATTGATATGTGACCAGCTGATATAAAGGGAAAACAACAAGCACTACACTCATTGTGTTCAAAAAGGGGAACAACGCGGTTTGCCATGAACCCTTCAAGGTCAGCCAGGCGAGCCCCAGGAACAAGGCCAACCAGACGACCATAAAGTAAGTATGCCGTCTGGTGATCACTCCAGTGACCTCCAGCCCGTTTACGAGCTCAAAAACATTTCCGTATACGAAAAAAGCCACGAACCATAAGACAGTCAGAATACCGGCTTTCCCCCAGTCATGAAGCAGCAAATATAAGATAAGAACAGAGGAGACAGAGATCAAAACGCTCGCGAGGAGCGCCCGATAAGCAGCGCCATACTCCACCTGACCTATGTTATGACCCAATGAAGCCAGGACAGGATAAACGGCAAATAGAATCGAATACCACGGAAACGACTGAAACTTCTTTTTCAAGATTTATTCTCTAACTTTGATAGGAGAAAATTACAAATCTCAAAATCCAGCTCTGCATCGATATCCCAGGCTTCATCTGCATCAATTTCAAACATCATCGGCTTTTCGCCAATGCGGTGATGTCGCTTGAGGAGGTTTTCGCGGGTAAAGATATAAAGGCATGAGTTCTCTTCATAAACGGGGGGCAGATCCTGGGTCTGGATGAGGACCTCAGGGTCATGATTAATGGCGCGTCCGTTCTGGTCGTAGAGTCGAGTCTGTAAACGGGTCACCGAAAAGAGTGAGTCCCGGGCGGGATAATCAGCCAGGAAGCTTTTGATCGCACGCGAGACAGTTTCAGGCTTGAGCAGTGGATTCGTGCTGTGCGTCTGCAAATAGAAACCCGCCTGCACCTGATCCGTATCGTAGATCAGAATATCGTTCATCGGCACAGCATCCGACCGCAAATTTTCGGGGCGGTTGATGATTTTCACTTGCGGGAAATGCCGGCTTAGACCATCCATCACCGGCTCGGAGTCGGTATCCACCGCGATCCCATCGATCTCAGGAACGGCGAGCAGCGTTTCGATAATATGGTGGAAAAGGGGCTTTCCTGCCAGCGGGCGGTAGTTTTTGCCGGGCACGCGCTGGCTGTGGTGACGCATGGGAACGAGGGCGGCAAGTTTGGAGTTTTTCATTTGATCGGACTGTGAAGTATTCACTCCTCATTAATCATTACTGATTCTATCTCGTAAATGCTCTGATTTTTTGTTTTAATCTCAACGGCACAACCTGTCACCAGGATGTCTGATAAATCGTCTCGGATCTTGCTCTCAGAAATATAAAAATAATGGAAACCCTCATTAACCAGATCAATGGCAGGTATTATCCTGACATTCGTATCATTGTTTTTTGTAAGTAACAACAATTCCTGATAATAATCATCAATCGCCTTCTCAGTATTATTCTTTTCAAAATCGCTCAAACAAACCTCAGGGACGAGCCCACATGGAGCCGTGCCATCCCTGACAAGGTCGATATAAGATCCCTGATGGACTGCCATGGCAAAGGGTTCTTGTTGAGATGGACAGGATGGCATAGGATAAGCGGGTTTTTGGCTGAGAGAATGAACCCCAATCGGTACAATAAGTGTTAGAGCGATCAAAACGATGGACGCGGAACGAGATGCAATCAATTCTCCATGCAAATCGTTCGTCGAAGTGAAATTCTGCTCCAACTCCTTTGTAAGCTGGCTAAGGCCAACTGCGGGGATTATAAAAAAGAAAGGCATCGTGCTGGCATGGAACCGCGCTCCACCATCGATGGGCGGAAGAAATGGGATGGATAAAATAATGCCAGCAAAACCAGCAATCAGCAGGGATGAGAGGTTCGAGCGAACATCCTTGACCAAGTGGACCAAGCCCCGAATAAGCAGTATCAGTATTCCCATCCAAAGGACTACATTCGGCCAATTTTGCCAACTGTACCCCCCGAATGGAAGAATACTTCGATCTCCCAGCAGGAAGAAATCCCGATAGGACTTTGCAAATCCAATAATAAGGCTGAGCGGATGTTCAAGGAAAAATTGCAGCGCAGCACGATAAACAAGATCTGGATCCCGGGTCCCCAATTCTTCTATGGCGCTATGCCAACCTGTCCCGCCTCGCACCTGTCCATAGAGTGCGTACGAGAAATTCCCGAAAGCGGAGCCTGGCGGAATGCCAAGTAATCGAGCGTAAATTGCGTTTAACAGCCAGTATCCAGCCAAAATGACGATAAAGGCGCCGGCGGCCGTCTTCATTGAAAAGCGTTTTTCTCCCCGAAAAATCCAGCCCGCCCATATAACCAG
>DATEDD010000307.1:0-3099 GCA_035286565.1 Anaerolineales bacterium | reverse complement strand
GGGCTAAAAAATCCTGGCAATCCCAAAACCGACAAACCATCCCCGGTTATCTATCGCTTTGGTAAAATCGATCCGGCTAAAGCCAAACAACCCATTCACGGACAGGCCAATCTCATAATGAAAGCTACCCAAATGGTGAAGCCGAAAGGGCAGGTTTTTCAGTCTTGACTCTGCAATCCAGGTTCTGCCCGATGCGCCATGCAGAATGAGGCCGACGCTGTTTTTTACCAAATAACGAATTCCCAACAACTCAAAAGGAACCGTACGAAAATTGTGCTCCCAGAACAGGGCAGCGTGTTTTTCACCTTCGTAGGGGTATACACCGAGTGTTCGAAAAACGCCAAACGGACTGAACGCACCGGAATGGACATCCAAAATCCCATAACGCTGAAGAGGCAGTTGGCCGCTGGATGTTCCGGCGACCAGGCGTAGATCAAGCACATTGGGGAGCAGCCGCCGCTTTAAATAAGTGACCTGCCGCCAATAGATCGCTGCGTTCACTGACGTAAAGGAAAAATCGCTGGAAAGAAGTTCGGGCGAGCTGTGCTCGATGGTTAATTTTGCGCCTCGTTGTCCGACGATGCCCCACGGCGCCCACTCTTCGCCTAGCTCCACCTGCAATGAGACCGAGCGCAGCCGGCCTTCTTCGATGGGTGGATTTGATCTTTGAATCAGCTTCCGGCCGAGAATATCCCCATCGGTATTTTTTCCAAGCGATGAGTGAATCTCATCAGCAAAACCAAGTGTAAGATGTGAGCGAATTTGCGGGACAGCTTTGCTGATCTTGACGGTGACTCTTTCGTTCCAATAGTAATCGAAATAGTCTTCAAGTCCGAACAGGTTTACTGCTGTGTTGTAGAAAATCGGGTAATTGTCCGAATGGTAGCAAGTTTCGGTATTGCTTTGATATTGCAATGACAAAGCCGTAGTCGCCCTTCCTTTGCCCCAAAGACAGGTCAATCCTCCACCGTAGGCCCAGCGTTTCGATCCGGTTTTGTAGGCTCCGGATAAATTCAGAGCGAGTCCTTTTGCCAGGCTCCTGCGGTATTTTACGCCCAGGTGGTACTCATCGACGCGGTTATAAACAAATTGTGGCTTAAATCCCCGGAATAAATTCACTCGTTTTTTCTTTGGCTCGTTTTGACCGTCACTCCCTTCTGCTTTTGGCGATTTCTGCTGCGGCTCTTCCTGTGCGGCTTTTGCTTCATCATTATCCGTACCAACCCGCAACCTCACCAACCAGGCAATGAATCCTTTTGGTTGAAAGGCCTTTTCCAGTGTCATGGTGCTGTCGATCGTCTTGTATGCAGAATTTTCCTGCGCCGTGAGCGGGATCATGTCCGCCCTGGAGATCAACAGCGAGTCACTCCGGATTGAAATGGAATCGATGGTCACGATCTTTTTATCCTTGTAAAGCGAATCGGGTAAAACCGTATTCACATCGTAATCGCTGATCCTCGAAACCTGGTTGTATGTGATCCTGGGGAAATGGATGCCCGGCAGACTGATCAAAATATCGCCGCCAATACGAACATCCAGTGGCAGCCACACAGCCTGGGCAAAATCGCTGAATTGCTGTTCGTGAAAGACATTCCACTCTTTGATCGGGAAAGGCATTATGACCGCATCACTGGGCTTTAAGTCACATTCGATCATGGCGTATTCTTCGTCCAGCACCGAAAGCTGGCCGACAAATGTGGGTTGTAGCTTGCTTTTGGGCGCGACGGAGATGTCAAAAACGATTTTATTGTCGCGGGATCGCTGCCCGACCAATTTAAAGGTGTAATGCTGCAAGGCATTCGGATGAGTTGGGCCGATGACCCGCGTACCCTGGATTTCAACATCATCATCGTAAAAATTGGGCAGGTAACTGGCATTTGCGAGGATGTGTTGCGACCTTATGTTGGCCGTCTCCCGCTTTGACTTGATCACTTCCCGCTGCCCCTGATCCACATCCCAAAACAACTCGGATGTGCTTTCCGAGATAAAGACTATGCTGGTGTCATTCTCTAACCTCAGACGAGTGTAGGCCTGGGCCTGGTAGGTCCGTAATTGCTTCCGCCAGATCTGTTTTCGCCGAATGACCTCCCGCATAATGGTAACGCCCGGGTCCTCAGCGCGCACAATGACCGCCGGCATTTCCAAAACGGTCGGCTGCAGCACCACGTCCTGCTGTTCGGGAGAATCCCCGGTAATGACAATTTCCTTGGAATGAAAGCCAATGTAACGCACCAAAACGGTCGCCGGCACCTCTCTGATGTTCAGACTATATTGTCCGTCGGCATTGGAAATGGTACCGTAATAGGTTCCCTTGACCTGGATATTAGCATAAGGCAATGGCTCATTCGTATCGGCATTTTGGATCGTACCGTGGATCATCTTTTGGGGAAACACTGTTGACGTTGAGAACAAACAGGTGAGAATCGCCACAACCAGGCAGGTTCGAGACACGTCAGGTTCCTTTCGCTAAAATGATTTTTGAATTGTACGAAACTTTGGTCTGAATGTTCATCGGCGGTTGGTTTTTTATTGGTGAGAAGAAAATGGCGGGCGAAACGAGTGAATATCGTGCTCTTCAATTAGAGCTTGTTGAGACGCCAACAAAAGGAAAGCTTATTAAAGGAACAGGAGGCGCAAGGAAACAGAGATTCGGAATACCTGGTAAAGGAAAAAGTGGTAGTATTCGAATCATATATTACTATCAAGTTGATGAAAAAATATATATGCTGCTATGCTTGGCGTGTCCGTTAGAACCCTGCAAGAGTGGGAACAGGGCCGTCGCAAGCCCAGTGGTGCCGCAAAATCGCTACTCAAAGTAGCGTCTTTTGCGCCTGATATTGTCTTAAAGGCGCTCAGGCAATCTACGCGCTAGCAAAGGGAATAATTTGCATTATTTAAGTGCGTATGCAATGAACATGCTCTGGCAGCAGGCAGACTGTATCGTGTTTGAAAGGATGCTTTTCCTGAACCAATATTCTCACCACTTGGACGAGCATCATATATTACTACCAAGTTGATGACAGAATATATATGCTGCTATGCTTGGCGTGTCCGTTAGAACCCTGCAAGAGTGGGAACAGGGGCGACGCAAGCCCACTG
>DATEDD010000306.1:0-3664 GCA_035286565.1 Anaerolineales bacterium | reverse complement strand
GCTGTGCGTAATTCGTGGGCCACCGTTGCCAGTGTTGTATCACTCAAGCGGCTGGTCTCCTCGTTCGGCGTAATATCTCGCAATGCAATCAGTTTTTCACGGGGTGATGCAGTCGGCAGACAGGTAATAACGAAATGCTTGCCCAGAATGTCTACATAATCCGCTTTCTGAGTTTCGATGATTTCTAGGAGTCGCCTGCGGTTTTCCCCGTTTATAGCCGCATCTTGGAAAACACGCTTGATATCGCTTCCCTCATTTGCGTGCGGAAACAGGGTAGCAAAAACCCTATTTGTTTGCAGAATACGATTATCGCTTCCGATTAGCACAAGCCCGGATGGCAGCGCGTCTAGCATCTTCTTACTTTGGTTGTCCATTTTCCACCTATTACGAATGGGTTGCAGTGTATTGAAAAATCCAGTAGAGCTGCTTGCTACTACAATTGCCGCAGTGCCAAAATGATACCACTCCGTACAAACTGTTGGTCTCCAATTTATGAGTCATGGCCCGTAAGGTAGCTTTCACTTCAACCCTCTTTTTCAAATCGCTCAGCCTTCCACCTAGCGTAATGGGCGGGCACTTCCTCTGGTTCTTGCGCGATGACCAGCTATTGCTTAGCTGGTTCTTCTTCCTCGAGCAAATGCCATGTCAGTTTGGAGTATTTGATTTCGGGCGGTAGCTTTACCTTTTTGCCGAAACTATGACCGTCTTCCCGCTTTGCTGTCGTCCTTACATAAATATCATTTGCGCTGGACGGGGATGCTTGCAAGCCAACATATTGTTGAGAAAAGCGAGTTCCTGCTGACGGTCAACAATCACATCAATCTGCATAATTATGGCTTGGACTATTATACGGTAGCCCATAAATCAATAATCTGATTTGGCAAGGGTTTACTTATGGTAACCGCGACCCTTGTCGAAACCTGAACTCGCAACGCGATGGTACACATTTTGACGACTCCTACGGCAGAAGCTCTTATTCGTTGTCCTTTCTAAAGAAAAAAGTGTACCCGCGGGTACGCTTTTTGTTTGGGTTCTGAAAACCGCCAAATCAGCGCCTTGTACCCGGTTTAGGTGGAATCGGAAATTATAGTCTTTGTGCGCTACCACAAACATCTTATTGCAGGCGCTCCATTTCATCGCATCCGGCTATGCAGACTGTACACCTCCCAGTGTTATAAAGAGTCTCCACTTCAAACAAGAAGGTTTTTGGGACGATATTCTCACTACAATTGACCTCTTCTGAACGATGAAGTGTGCCCATGGGACACTTCATCGTTAGTCACCGCCGTTTGACCGATTCACGATCCGCACCAAAGAAATCGATTCTGTCGCACTTGAACATGACAGTAACGGGAATTGATCCACGAGTCGCACGCGCCATCCTTCATCACAAAAACGCTAAATTTCTGCCGTTGCCATGATGGCAATGGTAGAAATTCGCAGAATAAGGTTACTGGCACCCGCCCGAATGTTGCGCGGGCTGGCAGCTAGGGTTTCCAAGGACTGATCCTGAAAGCCTTTGATTCAATCTATTGTGGAACCCGTAGAATCCAATTCCATAAGGTATACATAAGGTATACTGCCTAAATCAACGCCGCCATATGTGGCGTATGGCGGCGTTTTTTCGCCAAATAGTAGCGCCCCTGGCGGGATTCGAACCCACAACCAACAGCTTAGAAGGCTGGTGCTCTGTCCATTGAGCTACAGGGGCCGTCAAACTCAATTTTAATTCTTCCCTGCAAAAGAGGCAAATCTTCCCCTTCCAAGATTCTGACGAATCGTGCTTATACGCTTTGGTTCCTGCCTCCACGCCAGAGCTTTCAGTTGCTGAAAGGTCTTAATCCTTTATATACACGGGGGCCAGCCAGGGTTCGCAAAATCGTTTCGGGCGCGCGGTTCAGACGCGTGCCAAGCTCCTGGGATGTCATCGGGATATTACCATTCGTGAGAAAGAGGCGGAACACGGCCTCGACCAACGCGGTTTGTTCGGTCAAAAAACCCGGCTGCTTCACACAGTGGGTTATCACCGCGTTTTGAATCCCATCCATGGGTTTGACCTCAGCTGTGACCGGATCCACCCAGTCGATCGTTTCACCTTCCTCCACATTTGAGAAAGCTTCCTGATGATCCGTGCACAGAAGTGATCGCAAATATACATGCCAGTCGCGTTCATTCTTCTTCCACCATTGAAAATCAACGTGGAATGGAGTATTGACCGTGGGCTTGACCAGGCTGAATCGTTTTCCTTCTGTCATTTATGACTCCAACTCGCCTAAACGGAAGTGCAAGTCGCCAACGTGCATAAATTCAGGCTTACTCGACAGCAATGCGAACAACGGTGCCGGAGGAGTGCGCCGAACGATGTTTACAGCCGAGTATAACTCCTGGGCATGAACATGGCCCTGTGGCGTCAATTTCGACATCTCACGAATCAAATCTGCAACCAGCTTCTCAAACGGGCGCTTCTTCTCCTGGACCCAGAGCTGGTCTACCGCTTCGAAAGATGGGATCGCGAACGCCATTCGGTCGTTAAACTCTGCAGAAATGGATTGCTTCAACATGGCAAACACCGTGCCGCCATCGGCGCCAACAATGACTGTCCGTACCCAATCTTTTGTTGCGCGATAGGTCTTCGCTTCGATAATCACTTCACCTGGACGTTCACCTCGATGAATCCGCACCAGGCTACCGGGCATCAAATTATGGGCTTTATACCATTCGAGCAACCCATACACATATCCGTGTTCACGCACAACCCAGCCAGGCATTTTTTGTTTTGTTTTGCCATCTACCAAAGTAAAACGGACACGCGGAGATTCATAGGCGGTCGGGAACATCGAACGGACGCGCGAGGAAATCGGCAATGTACCTGCACGCAGATGCGGATAAATCAGAGAGATAGTGACTTCCTTGAGGTTAAGATCTGGCTTTTCAATTTCGCTCAACTCGTCATCCAATTGCGCTTCAAGAGCAAGCATTTGCGAATTTAGCAAACTGCGATCATATTCAACAGGTGTATAACGCAGATGAAACGGCACTTCACGGACCTCTTGAGGCTCAAGTCGTCGCAGGCACCATAGAACTTCGCCAGCTGGTCCAACTTCATCGAATCGTTCATCTTCTTGCAAAGCCAGATTAAGAGAGAATTCAGCTAATTTTGGATTCACGCCATCTGGCAGGGCAACATCCTTGAGCAGAGCAGAGGTCGGCAGTGGCTCACCGGCAGACATGTCGAGAACAGCTTCTGCCAGGTTTAGATGACCGATGTTGACATCCACCAACAATGCACGCGGGAACCATCGCCCGGCAATTCGGACAAGCCCATCGTCATCCATGAATGCTGATTCTATTTTCTTTTCGATCTCGCTTCCATGCTCGCGCAAAATGGCATCCGCGTCGAAACCCACCTCTTCAACGGGAGCAGGTTCATCGTTCAGCGTATGCTGCGGAAGGTTGGACGCGAAATATCGTTCGGTGCCATTGCCAAGATCCACGGTCAAAACATCAAACGCATCATTCTCCGGGTTTGATCCTGCGCGCACCGCGGTGACTCTTCCATGCTTCCAATCCAGCGCAGGGAAGATCAATTCGTCGCCAACCTGATAGGATTCTTTCGGGAGGTAGGTTTTACCTCCTGCTTCACGGCGTTGTTGCACAGCCAGAC
>DATEDD010000305.1:0-2840 GCA_035286565.1 Anaerolineales bacterium | reverse complement strand
GCCCAACAGCCCATATGACTGCACGGAAATGTTTGAGGCTCTGCTCAACGAAATATTGCAATTGGAAAGCGCGGCTTCTGACGATCAACGACAGGGGATAGTCAAGGATGTTGATGGATTATTCCAAGATGAAGATGGTGTAATTGTTTACACAGAGCTTAAGTACAATGATGACCACGACACTGGCAAATTTGTTGACATTAACCGCAAGTTCATAAAAACATGGGCGGGTTTAGCAATGCGGTATCAAATCCAATCCACGGGTGAATTATTGCCAATACTTTATTATTTCAATCCGAGCAAAAGATACGGTCCCATTTACGTGCCAGGCAAAAATATTATGCGTGGAGCCCAGTTGTTTGACCGCTTTTTGCATATAAGTTACCAGGATGTACATGGATATCTAACTGAAATAGGTGACGACCCTGAAATCCTGGCAATATTCGATAGAATGTACAATCTAATTCGTAATCAAGCTTTACCATGAAGAGAATACTCTGCTAATTCTCTTTTCGGCGTTCCCCAATCGATACCTTTAGTCCTCCCTCACCTTTCAAAGAACCTTGTAATTTCTTGAGATATTATTCAGTGATCGGTTTCAAGATTGTTGAGTTACCATCGCTAGAACATCCGGCATGGACATCAAATACTCTTATCTCGGTTACAGCCTGACCTTCCTCCTCCTCTGGGCCGTCTTTTATATCCTTCGTCCTGACCTGATTCGCCGAATGCTCATCTTCAGTCTCATCACCCTGCCGCTGGGCCCCTTATCGGAATTCTGGTTCCTGAAAGATTACTGGAGGCGGCCGACCATCACAGGCTATCCGATCAGCATTGAGGATGCCATCTTTGCGTTCGCCATCGTTACGGTTAAAAGTGACGCGGGTGAGACATGTCAGGTTTTGTGCGGTGGTGTAAAATAAGGTATGAAATCCAAAGTGCCTGTGCGTATCAGGAAACTGATGAAAGAGTTGAAGGAGGGGCTTGTCCGCATTTATGGGGACAGGCTGAAAGGACTGTACTTGTACGGGTCGTATGCGCGCGGAGAGGCGCGGTCTGATTCGGATATTGACGTGATGATTGTGCTTAATAACTACGAGAGTTACGGCAAGGAAATAGATCGAACGGGAGAATTGGCCAGCAGTTTATCGTTGGAATATGGCATCAGCATTAGTCGTGTGGTTATGAAGGAAACGCAATGGAAAAATAGCGATACTCCTTTGCTTCGCAACATTCGCGTGGACGGAGTCCCTGCATGAAAGACTATTCCCGAAAATTACTTGACAAAGCGATAGATACCATTGAAGCTGCAGAATTGTTGGTGGATGCGGGAAAGTCAGACATTGCCGCTGGGCGGGCATATTACGCAATGTTCTATATCGCTGAAGCGCTATTAAACGAAAAAGGATTAAGGTTTACCAAACATAGTGGAGTCCATTCGGCGTTCGGAGAGAATTTTGCAAAGACGAATGAAATGGATACCAAATTCCATCGTTGGTTGATAGACGCGTTCGATAAGCGGCTTGCTGGCGACTATGGGGTTGAGACGGATATTGAAACAGAGGTCGCTATACATATGATCAATCAGGCGCGCGAGTTTTTGGAAGCTGCACAAGAATATTTGGCGAAGTAGGAATGAATTTGAAAACACCCGAAGCGGACTACTTCGGATGTTTTTGTTTTAATCTGCGTGTCCCATCACCCAATAATGCTGACGAGGAGTTTGATTCTGGCTGGTTGTGGGTTATGTCCGCCCGTGGATAAATCCAGCGGGCTCAGGGCTAAAGGACGGTAAACCGCCCTCGTGAGTCCCAGCCCCAGCGGGGCTTTTGCTTTGAGCACGTGGCATTCATGCCCGTGCGAGTGAGATAGCCAATGCAATATCATTTGCAAGCGGGTAAAATACTCGAAACCAGAATCAGGAGATCATCATGCCTTATTGGAGACTCTTCTATCATGTTGTGTGGGGAACAAAGAATCGATTGCCATTGATCGAGTCCGCATGGGAGGCTGATTTGCTCGGTTATATTTGGGGAAAAGCGACCGCGCTCGAGTGTATCCCGCACGCGATCAATGGAATGTCAGAGCATGTCCATGTTGCCATTTCCATCCCGCCGAAATTATCAGTTGCAACAACGATCGGTCAATTGAAAGGCGCGAGTTCGCATCATATTAATGATAATTTTGCAGATGGCGCATTCGCATGGCAGGCAGAATATGGGGTTTTGAGCTTTTCCGAGAAATCATTGTCCACGATTGTGGATTACGTGAAGAATCAAAAGAAACACCATGCAGAGAATACGCTCAATATGGCTATGGAAAATTTCGGCGTAGTCGAACGAAATTTATGAATGAGGAGAAAGAAAATGCCAAACTACATTTGCGCAACCTGTGGCGTTCAATACACTGAAACAGATTCTTCTCCAGAGCATTGCATCATCTGCGAAGACGAAAGACAATACATTGGGCATAAAGGTCAGCGCTGGACAACTTTGCCTGAGATGCAGAAGAACTATCACAACCGGATTGAGGATGTAGATCCGAACGTTACAGGGATCGGTACAGTTCCAGGCTTTGCCATTGGTCAACGCGCGCTTCTGATCCAAACACCCCAGGGGAATGTGTTGTGGGACTGCGTCAGCCTGCTCGATGATGCAACGGTGGAAGCCATCCGGTCACGCGGAGGGATCGCGGCCATTGCTGTCTCGCATCCGCACCTTGTTGGGTCGCTCGTGGATTGGAGCCGCGCTTTCGGGGACGCGCCGATCTACTGGCACGCGGACAACCGTGAATGGGCTGTGCGGCCTGATTCTGCTTATGTGTTTTGGGAAGGGGACTCG
>DATEDD010000304.1:0-5249 GCA_035286565.1 Anaerolineales bacterium | reverse complement strand
AAGGCGGACGGATTCGTTCATCATCTCAATGGACATGTTGTCCAAGAGGATTCTTTCGATTCCCAAATTTAACGCGACTTTCACGTCCTCCAAGGTTCTTGTTTCAACCTCGATTTCCAGCCCGCTCTGAAAATCTCTCGTGCGTCTGACGGCTTCTTTGATCCCGCACGCGAAATCTATATGGTTGTCCTTGATGAGGATCATGTCAAAGAGTCCAATGCGATGATTTTCTCCCCCGCCGAGTTTGACGGCGAGTTTATCGAGCGCGCGCAGCCCTGGCGCGGTCTTGCGCGTATCGAGGATGACAGCTTTTGTGCCAGAGACTGCGTCCACGAATTGACGGGTGAGCGTGGCGATGCCCGACATGCGGCCGAGATAATTAAGCGCGGTGCGTTCGCCAGTGAGTAGGGGGCGGGAATGTCCACGCAGGCTGATCAACTCCACGTTAGGGGTGATGTGTTGTCCTTCATCCACATGCGCGTTGAATTGGATCGAATCATCCAGCATGGCGAAAACGGCGCGGGCTACATCCAAGCCTGCTACTACGCCATCTTGTTTGGCGATGATCTTTCCGTTCATCATGGCGTCTGCGGGGACAATGCTGTTGGTGGTTACGTCGCCTGTGCGAATATCTTCGTCAAGCGCGCGGCGGATGGATTCAAGGATTTCGTTTTGCATGGCAGCAAAGATTATATAACGAAAAACAGGCTCCGTCCGCAGGGTGCTTCGCAAAGTTGTGCTGAACCCGAAGCCTGTTTCTGATCGTCCCGCTATTTTTTCTTGTGCAGGCTGGCCTTGCCACCCTTCACTACGCGACGATATGGAGGCATATTGATCACCAAGACCTGACACATGGATGGGTCAAGCAGTTTGTTCCATAAATTCGGGTAACTCAGCGCAAAAGAATCGGGGCGCATGGTGGAAGTTAACACAGTGGGCAAATGCGCATTGTAGCGATAATTCAACACGCTATATAATTTGTCCTCTGCCCAAACTGAACTTGCGCCGCTTTCCTTCAAGTCATCCAAAATCAATAATGGTGTGGTGCGGATCTCATGAAAGCGCCTGTCAAATGAGACATCCGAACTTGGGCGAAAGGTTTGGCGCAGGTAATCGAGCAGGGCAGTCACTTCTATAAGCAGGGCTTGTCCGCCAAGCGCAATGCGGTAATTCCCAATGGCCGAGGCGAGGTGGGTCTTGCCGCTAAAGGATTGACCAAGAAATACAAGCCAGCCATTCGGCTCTTCAGAGAAGCCCGCCGCTGCGCTATAGGCTTCGTGCAAAGTCTTCACATCCTCTTTGGTTACTTTGATGCGGGTGATCTCTTTGTCTTTGTATTTGTTTCCAAACTTATCGGATTTCTCCGTGGTCGTGGTGGTGACCGCTTCCAGCCCAATTTCATCCTCGCGCATTTGAAAAGTCTTGAAGGTCATCGCTTTCATTTCAGGCAGGGAAAGCATGGAAATACCAGGGTTGCTGGTTTCTTCAGGGCGGCGGTAATCCGGCGCAGAGATCATCAGGTGATTCACAAAATCTTCATCCTGCAAGCGCGAGCGGATGCGGCCTTCGATTTCATCCAGCATTAAATTTGTTGTAATCACCGAGGAAAGTTTATTGATATACCGGTAATTGATGATCTGGAATAATTTTTCCTGCGCCCAGGCGGTTGCATTCTGTGTACCGAAATCATCCAAAATCAACAAGTCCGCATTGCGGATCTCTTCGAAGCGTTGTTCAAAAGTGGTTTCAGGGTCGGCATACGCAAAGCGCAGTGAATCGAGCAAATCTGGCACGGTGATAAACAAGGTTGGCGTGCCCTTATTTACAGCAAAATTTGCAATTGCCGCCGCCAGGTGGGTCTTGCCGCATCCATATCCGCCTTCCAGCAAAAGCCAGCCTTTGGGATTGCGCGCAAAATCTTCGCAAATTTCAAATGACTTGTGCAAATTCTCGCGGTCCTGCGCCGACATGAATTTTGCCCGGTCATTTCCGGTGGCATTAAAGTTTTCAAATGTTAAATGGCTCAAGCGGTTCAAGTTGCTCATGGCAAATAATCGTGAGCGCGCGCCTTCCGCCACATCCTTTGCGCGGCACACACACGACTCCAATTTGCCGAACTTCTCATGCCCAAGCGGCACATCGTAGCGCACATAGCCAACCCCCCCGCAATGTGGGCAGTTCGGGTCGCCAAGGGTCTTCACGAGATTAATCCCGGTTGATGAATTCGGAGAACTCGCTGTCGGTGTATCGGTCTGCATCTTTGACAGGGTCTTGTTGATCTTTTCTTTCATCTTTTCCTTTTTCCTTCCAGCGCACCAGGATTGCTTCCACATATTTCCAATGACGAATATTGCGGCTGACTGCAATTTCAAAGGCCTCTTCAAACCACGCGCTCGGATAATTTTTTTCCGCTTCACGCAGCATGTCTGATAATAATGGCGTGAGCGCGCCTATGTTCTCTTCATACAACTTGAAAATATTTGACTTGCGCGAAGCGAATGGCGCAGACATGCTCTTTGCAGATTCGCGCCACTGCCCCTGGGAAAATGCTTCCGCTGCGAGACGTCCACGCGGGGAATTGAGGAAGTAAAAAACATCCGCTTCATGTGTGGACCCTTCGACAGAAGAACGCTCAGGGCGGCGCTTGAGCAGGGTTTGCCTCTCAAGGCATTTTTCCAACCCGCGCTGAATCTCCTCAAGGCTCAACCCCAGCGACTCAGCCTCGAAATCTGATTCGCACAACGCGCGGAAGTGCCCCTCAATATGCTCGATCCGCCAGATGGCGTAGAGAGTCACCTTCAACTCCGCAATGTCGTCAATCTCGTTCATCAAACGAATGAACGAATCAGGCACCTGGGTGAATGTTTCAGAGGAGGTAAAGCCGTTGAAATTAGGCATGGCACAATTACCAATTACCAATTTCACAACTCCTAATTGGTAATTGGTAAAAAGACTTACTCGTTTGGCTTGAAAATCTTGGTGGCCGCATTTTCAAATTTCGCCAATCCGCTGCGGAAGATCAACTCCACATCACCCACAGGGCCATTACGATGTTTCGAAATAAGGATCTGGGCGATATTCTGTTTGTCTGAATCCTTTTCATATTGGTCCGGACGATAGATGAACATGACGATGTCGGCATCCTGCTCCAACGATCCCGATTCTCTCAAATCCGATAGCACCGGGCGTTTATCGGTACGCTGTTCCACAGCACGGCTTAACTGCGCGGCAGTCAGCACAGGCACATTCAACTCACGCGCCAGCACTTTCAAACTGCGGGAAATATGTGAAACTTCCTGCACGCGGTTGTCGTTGCGAGAGTCACTCCCCATCAATTGCAGATAATCAACGAGGATCAGGTCGACGCCGAATTCCATGTGCAGGCGGCGGCATTTGGTGCGCAATTGCAAGGGTGTGATGGCGGGCGTGTCGTCGAGGAAAATATGCGTATCGGAAAATACTTCAATGGCATGTGTGAACAGCGGCCATTCGTTTGCCAACAATTTCCCTGACCGCAGGCGCTGAGAGTCGATCCCGGTTTCCATTGAGATCAAACGCTGGACTACCTGCTCATTGGACATTTCCATGGAAAAGATGGCCACATGCTTTTTATGGGTCAGCGCGGCATTCTTCGCTATGGATAATAGAAAACCCGTCTTACCCTGACCAGGCCGGCCTGCAATGATCAGCAGGTCGGAGGGCTGCAAACCGCCCAACAGTTTATCCAGGTCATAAAATCCAGTCGGCACGCCATGAAAATCATCGGGGCGTTTGGATAGATCGTCAATGCGGTCATAGTAACTGGAAAGGACAGTCCGAATCGGTTGCAGGTCATGTTTCAAACGGTTTTCACTGACATTGAAGACAGCTTTTTCCGCTTCGTTCATTACATTTTCGATGGTATTGCCTTTATACGCCAAAGAAGCAATTTGATTCGCGGCAGTGATCATCTTGCGCCGAATCGAATTCTCCTCCACGATCCGTCCGTAGGCTTCCGCATTAAGCGAGGTAGGCACTTGATTGATCAGCGATGTGAGAAAGGCGGAGCCGCCAATTTCAGCCAGTTGGCCAGCCTTTTCCAATTCTTCGGATAAGGTCAGCAGGTCTACTGGTATGCGCTTTTCATGCAAATGCGCATAGGCCTCCCAGATCCATTTGTTGCGATGGATGTAGAAATCGTCTGCCGCGAGGAATTGAGCCACATCGTAATAGGCTTCGGAGTTAATCAATACCGCCCCAACAACTGCTTCTTCGGCTTCCCGACTATGCGGGACTACCGTTGACATTGGGTTGGAGGCGGCGGATTGATCATCCCCGTAGGGAACTTCAGAAGGGAAATAATCTGTCATTTGGGGGTATCAGCTTTAAGTTGTGTTTGAATCGGGTTTGTCTTTGTCGGGGTCGTCAATGTCCAGCTTGTCAATAAAATCCTTGAA
This sequence comes from Anaerolineales bacterium, assembly GCA_035286565.1. GTDB lineage: Bacteria > Chloroflexota > Anaerolineae > Anaerolineales > Villigracilaceae > Villigracilis. Next base: position 813 of record DATEDD010000304.1, on the reverse strand, counting down.
CACGGATAATCTGTCATTGGCTTCTTCTGATAACGGCTGCGACGGTTCTCTTTTGGCAGGGGCGCTCGTTTCTGGTATCTCCTGATCCGGCGTCGTGCCTGCCGCCTCCATCACGCTGGAATGGACAAGGATGGGTACATGCGCACGTACGGCAATCGCAATCGAATCCGAGGGGCGAGAGTCGACATGGATCTCACGCCCGTTCACTTCCGCGACAATGTTGCCATAAAATATATCACCCTGCAATTTTACAATTTCCACGCGGATGACGCGCGCATTGAAGGCGCTAAAGATATTCTTGAGCAGGTCATGCGTGAGTGGACGCACCATTTCAACCTCCTGCAAAGCGACCGTGATTGCCTCGGCTTCGTAGGGGCCGACCCAAATTGTAAGATAGCGCTCCGTGTTGATCTGCTTAAGCACTACAACACGCTGTGGGGCCATTAAGTGCACACGAATACTATCAATGATCACTTCTAGCATATCTGGCATAGGGGGGAACTCCAATACTTGTATTTTAGCATAAAGGCTGAAGAATGCGCCGCGCATTAAGCTAAGAAACGGGAAAGTAAATTCCATTTGCCAGAAAAAAGAAACAAGGCTATAATCCGCTTCGCTCAATCGGGGCGTGGCGCAGTCCGGCTAGCGCGTGGTGCTGATGCACCAAGGTCGGGCGGCTATCGTCATAAATCTTATATCGGGGCGTGGCGCAGTCCGGCTAGCGCGTGGTGCTAAAGCACCAAGGTCGGATGGCTATCGTCATAAATCTTATATCGGGGCGTGGCGCAGTCCGGCTGGCGCGTGGTGCTGAGG
>DATEDD010000303.1:0-2774 GCA_035286565.1 Anaerolineales bacterium | reverse complement strand
CCCTCGTCACCCCATTGCGAGCCGATCACCGCTGTTACTGTCATAATGCCTCCGATAGTTGGGAATCGGGAATCGTTATTCGAGATTCAGGACACTCCCGATTTACGATTCCCGAATCACGATGTCCATTATTTGAATTGCCAGCCCGACCCATGTTTCTGGCGATAGACTCACTATCAAGCATTATAATTCGGGCGGTTCGATTTCAGAGGAGTGAATATGAAAATATTGCAGGATACTGCCTTGACTTATGATGATGTATTGCTGGTGCCCCAATATTCGAAAGTGGATTCAAGGCGGACGCTCTCAACAAAAAGCTGGCTGACGAAGAAAATCGCGTTGCATGCGCCGATCATTTCCGCAAACATGGATGTAGTGACTGAGAGTGAGATGGCTATTGCCATAGCGCGCGAGGGCGGCATTGGCATGATCCATCGTTTCATGACAATCGCTGAACAGGCGCGCCAGATTGAACGCGTGAAGAAGGCGGAATCGTTTATTGTGGACAAGCCCATCACAATGGCAGATACGCACACCGTTGGCGACGTAAAGCGGGTGGTGGATGATACAGGCACGGGTGGAATTTTGATCGTAGACAATAATGAAAAGTTGATCGGTATTGTAACAACCCGTGATCTATTATTTGAAGATGATGATAACAAATTGTTGACCGAGATCATGACGAAGAATGTCGTTGCCGCCTCGCAGGAAACAGGTTTGAAGGATGCCGAAAAACTATTGCATGAGCATCGCATTGAAAAACTTCCCTTGCTGGATCAAAATGGCAAGGTCACGGGTTTGGTGACCTTGAAGGACATCATGAAGATCACCAAATTCCCAAAGGCGACCAAAGACTCAAAGGGACGTTTGGCCGTGGGCGCGGCGGTGGGCGTGCGAGACAGGGAAATGCGCCGGGTGGAGGCCGCTCTCGAAGCAGGCGCAGATTGCGTCGTGGTGGATATTGCTCACGGCGATTCGCATATGGAAATCGAGATGATAAAAAATATTCGTAAGCAGTTTCCAGGCACGCAGATCATTGGCGGGAATGTTGCCACGGGCGACGGGACAAAACGATTGATTGACGCAGGTGCGGATTGTGTGAAGGTCGGCGTGGGGCCCGGCTCGATTTGTATCACGCGCATTGTGGCAGGCTCTGGCGTTCCACAACTTTCTGCTGTGATCGCGTGTGCGGAGGCGGCGCGTCCTTATGGAATTCCGATCATTGCAGATGGCGGCATTCGCCAACCGGGGGATGTGGCAAAAGCTATTGCGGCAGGCGCGCAGACGGTCATGATCGGCAGCCTGCTGGCCGGCACGGATGAAAGCCCAGGCCTGATGATGACGCGTCGGGGTCATCGTTACAAAGCCTCGCGCGGTATGGCTTCACGTGAGGCAAATATCGAGCGAAATCTTCGCGAAGGAAATGACCTGACCCAGGAGGAGACTGAAGATTACGTTGCAGAAGGCGTGGAAGCTGCAGTTCCGTATCGCGGTAAGGCGCGCGAGGTGCTGGCTCAACTCATCGGGGGTTTACAATCAGGCATGAGCTACAGCGGCGCGACTTCAATTGAAGATTTTCAGAAGAAGGCCATCTTTGTGCGAATGACTGGCGCAGGGTTGAAGGAGTCGGGTCCACATGATGTGGAAGTGTTGGGATGAGTAAGTAGACAGGTATACATGTGTACCTGTTTACTTGATTACTTGTTTACATAATTTGGAGGCTACCATGACCAAACAAGACACAGCAACTTGGATCGAAAAAGATAAGAAGCAATTGCACCCCGTTTATCATCCCAAATCACATGCGAATCCGCTAGTGATCGAACGTGGGGAAGGGGTGTGGCTGTACACAACAGACGGTCAGAAAATCCTCGATGGCATGGCGGGGCTGTGGAATGTCGACGTGGGATATGGACGTGAAGAATTGGCAAAAGCCGCTTACGACCAAATGAAAGATTTGGCATTCACATCCAATTTCTCCGGGATGACAAATCTTCCATCCATTCAACTGGCGGAAAAACTTGCGGGCTTTGCTTACGAAGGGTTGAACACCACTTTCTTCACCTCTGGCGGTTCGGAAGCGAATGACTCCGCATTCAAGACTGCGCGATATTATTGGAAGCGAAAAGGCAAACCCGGCAAATATAAAGTCATTGCACGTAAAGGCGCCTATCACGGTATTACTCTCGCGGCTACTTTTGCCACTGGACTCGAAAAATATCAAACCATGTTTGGCCCTGCAATGGAAGGATTTATCCATATACCTGCGCCGAATCCATATCGTTATGAAGGCGAAATCAATGCAGGCGAGACGATTGGTCAAGCTGCGGCGCGGGCGTTGGAGGAAGCAATCCTGCGTGAAGGTCAGGATACCGTGGCGGCGTTCATCGCTGAACCTGTCATGGGCGTGGGCGGCGTGATCGTTCCTCCCGCTGACTATTTTCCGCTTGCCCGCGCGATTTGCGACAAATATGATGTTCTCTTCATTGCCGATGAAGTCATCACAGGTTTTGGGCGCACGGGCGAATGGTTCGCGCTCAAACATTGGAATGTGAAACCCGATATTCTTGCATTCGCAAAAGCTATCACCAGCGGATATGCTCAACTGGGCGGCATCCAAATTTCAGATGAAATTCGCGCGACAATGGAAACTGCCGCAGATTCTGAAGCTTACATGCACGGATATACCTACTCAGGCCATGCCATGGCGTGTGCAGTGGGCCTCAAGAATCTGGAAATTATGGAGCGCGAAGAATTTCCAAAACGTGCGCGTG
>DATEDD010000302.1:0-4329 GCA_035286565.1 Anaerolineales bacterium | reverse complement strand
TTCCTCTCCCATCTTCATCGCCTGGCCGCTCCCCACCGCAACCGTCTTGACCGTGTAACCTGTTTCCGTTTCGAAAACCGGTATCAACACATCGAGCAACCCCGAATCCTGCGTCGATGTGGTTGCAAGGATCAAGTTCGGATTGGCAGGTATCGTTGGCTCAGGTGTCGGTGGAACGGCCGTCGGCGGAACTTCTGTCGGAACAACAGGCGGTTCTGCGGGCGTTGGTGTAGCAGTTGCGCAGGCGTTTAGCGCAACAGCGAACACAGCAATCAAACTGAGAAATAGATTCAGACGTCTCATTCTTTTCTCCAAAGATGAGTGATATTAATCCACAGCAATCATCACATTCGATGCTTTGACGACCGCGTAGGCTTCCATATTTTTCTTGAGCCCGAGGTTCTTTACAGACTGGTTGGTTATGACAGAGACGATCTGAATTCCACCAGGCAACTCAAGAGTCACTTCCGAGTTGACCGCCCCTTTTATCAGTTTAACAACTTTCCCTTTGAGAACATTGCGAGCACTGAGTTTCATGGCAACCTCCTTTAGAATGGAATTTTCTCACCGCTGTGCGCAGTGTTGTAGCCGGTTAATGAATTGACTGCATTGCGGAAGGCAATTGTTTGGATGTAATCAAGCACGGGCATGAGGGTATTTTCCTGTTCACGCGGCAAGACAAGGTCATATCGTTCTTCAAATAACGGTATGAAGTCAAGTCCATGTTGGTGCGCCGCGGCTTGCAGACCGAGAGCCGCATCCGCTTTGCCTGTTTCAATCAGAGCGGCGGCTTCGCTATGAGTGTTCACAACCTTGGCGTAGCCATTGATCTTTTCTGCTGGGATTTTGAGTTTCCGCAACTCCGAGTCAAGCCACAGACGAGTGCCTGAACCAGCATTGCGATTTACAAAGCGAACGTTGGGTTTTGCAACATCTGCAACTTGTTTGATTCCTTTGGGATTTCCCTTTGTAAGCATGAGTCCCTGTGTACGGTAGGCAAGGGTGACAACTTCCACGTCACGGTCTGGGAATAAGTGACGGACAAATGGTGTGTTGTATTCACCAGTTTCATCCAATAGATGTGAGCCTGAAATTTGACATAATCCCTGGCGCAAATTGACAAGTCCATCCAATGAACCAACAGGAAGACTGAGCAAAGTGACGTGGTTCTCAAGATGCTCTGCAATACCTTCAAGGGCAAGGTCGTGACTTCCTGAAAATATCACAGCAGGCTTTTTGGACTTGGGGAGAATGACTTCCTGCAAAAGAAGTGCATCTGCTTTGGCGCGGTAGAACTTTTCCGTCACTTTGCCCGTCTTGCGGACTTCACCCACTTCGACGAGATCCGCAGATTCAAGCGCAAGGATGTGATGACGAATCCATGCCGGAGACTGCTTCATGGTCTGCGCGAGATGCGTGAGTGTGGCGGGGGAAGCCATTAGGAGCCGCAAGATCTCCATGCGGCGGGAATCTGCAAGGAGCTTGATCCTGTCAAATGAATTAATGGATTCGACTTTTTTCATTTTGATTAAGTATTTCCTTAATCGTTAGTCTACAGGTGAATCGGGTAGATGTCAAGTTGAATTTTTGTTTGACATGCCTCCCTGCCTGTGATATAAAATGGGAACAATTTCATAAATCTGTACTCATCCAGAGAGGCTGAGGGAACGGCCCTGTGAAGCCTCGGCAACCCGTTAGCGAAAGCTAAAGAAGGTGCCAACTCCGTCAGACGTTATGTCTGGAAGATGAGAGTGGACGTGCTTTGCGTATGTCGCCTCTCATTTCGAGAGGCGATTTATTTTGAAATGTCATTGCGAGGAGCAGCGTAGCGGCGATGTGGCAATCCCATGTATGATGGTTAGTTGAGATTGCTTTACGGAGTCTACACTGAGCCAGTCGAAGTGCTCGCAATGACATAAGGAAACTATGCAAATCGGCGAAACACTTTACGTTAAAACCCGTGATGAATTTCGTGACTGGCTGATCAAGAATCACAAAACAAAAAAAGAGATCTGGTTGATTCAGTACAAGAAAGCCACGAAGAAACCTTCCATCCATTACGTGGACGCGGTGGAAGAAGCCATTTGCTTCGGCTGGATCGATGGATTCGAAAAAGGCATGGATGCTGAACGCTATGCCACGCGTTTCTCGCCACGCCGGCCGAAATCAAATTGGACGAACACGAACAAGGATCGCGCCCGGAAAATGATCGCCGAAGGCGGAATGACCAAGGCAGGCCGCGCAACTTTGCCACCCGATGTGAAAGGTTGACTCTCGCAATCAAAACAAGTAAAATCTAGACAGACTAGACAGAATCTGAGAGGAGCAACTCATGAACGATATCTGGCAAATCCAGGATGCGAAGAATAAATTAAGTGAAGTCATTACACGCGCTTTGAAGGAAGGCCCGCAATTGATCACGCGTCACGGCGAGAAGACAGTCGTTGTTGTCTCCTACACGGAATATGAACGCCTCCGCAAATCACAGGGAAAACTCTCTGAGTTCTTCAAAGCCTCCCCGCTTGCTGGCGTTGACCTGACCCGCGATAAAAGCCTGCCGCGCAAGGGACTCAAGTTATGAAAGCTTTACTTGATACCTGCGTCATCTCGGAGTTGGTTTCAAAACAGCCGAATCCAAAAGTGATCGAATTTGTCGATTCGCTCGACCCTGAGGATGTGTATTTGAGCGTCATCACGATTGGAGAAATCGTCAAAGGGATCGAGAAGTTATCCAAGTCCCGCCGCAAAACGGCCTTGCAAACCTGGCTCAAGGGTGATTTGCTCGTCCGTTTTGAAGGCAATGTGGTCGCGTTGGATACAGACGTACTGATCGAATGGGGCGCATTGACAGCGCGTCTTGAATCCGCCGGCAAGACCATGCCCGCCATTGACTCGCTCATCGCCGCGACCGCGCTGGCGAAGAAGATGATTTTGGTGACGCGCAATGCTAGTGATTTTGCAGAGACAACTGTGGATATTTTGAATCCGTGGGAATGATTGAGCATCGGAATAAATTCCTGGCTCAGAACATGGAAGCCCTTCGGGCTAACCGATCAAGTCCGCTTCTGCGGACTTCCACGAACTGAGGCAGGGCTTTAGCCCGCCGAACCCCGCCAGGCAGCCACCCCGCGCTGGGAGATGTGCAAGGATTGGATGTCTGAATGAAAATACTCTTATGGAAACATCTCGTCCGAAACTGAGAGCTCTTTTTGTGTCCGCCTGTATATAACGAGAATGAAGATTGCATAAACAAAAACGATGATATAGTACAAAGAGTCAGCGCCAAGGATACCTGGAACAAAAGATAAAAGCCAGCTTGCAAAAAAATATCCAAAGATGGTATTAGCTCGTTCCTTCGAAAGCGGCAATTTTCTCCAACGTTTGCCCCATAACAGGAAGAAGCCAGAAGAGGTAACGACGATTTGAAGCACAATCCATACAACCCCAAGAAATTGGTCGAAACTGGAAAACAGGAGTGTAACAGAGGAACCCAACGCAGCATACAACAGCCGATTCCAAACTGAAAGTTGTTTCTCAAGTTGTTCAGTGTCCATAGTTCCTCACTACTTGGCTTGATTGGAATTTTGTAGAACAGCAACAATTCGTTCAGATACAGAAGGAGTCTCAAAGACTTGAATGTTGCGTTGAATAAATTCAGTAAGCAAAGTTTTGCCCGTATTTGTAAGACCATAATATCTTCGTTGTGGACCCGTGCTGGATTGTTGGAGTTCGCTCTTTACAATACCAGCCGTTTCAAAACGATTAAGCGCTCGATAGATACTATTGTCGTCTACAGAAATTGTGCCTTGACTGATTTTCGCTACTTCGGCGCTCATTTCATATGGATAGGAAGGTCGCTCGTATAAGAGCAGGAGAATCCAAAATGATAATAAACCTTTTTTGTACGTCTCTTCCCACTTGTTTAGCAGATCACTAATGTCGTTGTTTGTCATTTTGGGCTCGACTAATATTCCGTTAGTATTATTCATTAGGTATAATAGCATAATCAAATTACATTGTCAAGATTTTTTACGGGAACGATTAGGAGCAGCATGAATCGCAAATACACCAACCGCCGTTACCTCGATGCCCTCGAAAAGAAAGTCCTCGTCTTCGACGGCGCGATGGGAACCAGCCTGCAAGTTCAAAACCTCACCGCCGAACACTTCGGCGGCGAACAATACAACGGATGTAACGACTACCTCGTCATCTCGTATCCCGAAGCCGTGGAAAAAGTCCATCGCTCGTTCCTCGAGGTCGGCGTGGACGTGCTCGAAACGGACACCTTCCGTTCCAACCGCATTACGATGAAAGAATACGGCTTGCAGG
>DATEDD010000301.1:0-3440 GCA_035286565.1 Anaerolineales bacterium | reverse complement strand
AAACGCAAGTTGGTCTTATTTTCATATTTCCGTCGTACGCTCGCTTATTTACATAAGCAATTACTCATAAAAGGAATTGAGGCACACGTAATTCATGGTGATGTTGCCATGGATGAACGCCAGAACAGAATTGAGGATTTTTTGAACTCTGATCAAATTAACGTCCTGCTCTCGTCGGAAGTTGGCGGAGAAGGTATTGATTTGCAAAAGGCGTCTATTGTCGTCAATTATGACTTGCCATGGAATCCGATGGTTGTTGAGCAGAGAATCGGTCGTATTGATCGTATTGGCCAAGAAGCAAAAAAAATGATAATCGTAAATCTGGTTGCAGAGGGGACCATTGAGGAACGAATTTTATTGCGCCTATATGAAAGGATCGGCTTATTTCGGGAAACGATCGGAGAAATGGATGAAATCATCGGCCCCAGAGAACTGCAGAAACTGATGGCTGAGGCGTTGTGCGGTGAATTGACAGATGACCAGTTACAGAAACAGGTTGAATCGACGGCAAAAGCAGCCGAAGAGAAGATTGCAGAAGCGAAGAAGCTATCACAAGAATCGGATATATTACTGGCTGCTGATCAGTCATTTCTTGATGAAATTAATACCCTCATAAGTTCACGCAGGATACCGGATACCGCTGATCTCCGACAGCTTCTTTTGGATCTGCTTGAGAACAAATTCAGCGGAATTCATTATGAAGAAGGACAAGATGATAAGCCGGGGGCCCTCTCTTTGGGGCGTGATGCTGTTATGCAGTTTGATGACTGGTCAAGAAAATATTCCTTCGATGCCCATCGTACAGCGCAGCGGTTTCAACAATACGGCAGAATCCCTGTAACATTTGATGCAGAGGTTGCCATGAAGCATCCACGATCTGAATTTATACAGGCGCGTCATCCTTTGATACAGTTTTCAATTCATCTTCTTGAGCAGAGCTTGGGTATGCAATCGAAGACTTTTGCGTTGCAGATTGCTGGTGACGATCTTCGCAAGGGCTTGTGGATAATGGGCGTTTGGAGTATCACTTTGATTGCCAGCAGGCCGGAGACCCGACTTGAGGCCGTAGCCTGCAATATCAATACGGGTCGAGTCATCGCAGGTGCATCAGCCGACGAATTATTAGTGTCCTGTCTTGCAGGAGTTTCAGATATGGATATTGAGGTGATCCGACCGGATACGAGATCAATTGCGAAATGCATACCATTGCTTAAAGAGACATATAACCGCCGCCGTGCTGAAATAATTACTGAAGCACGTGATATTGAGGAAAGAAAATTGGCGAGAGTCCGATCCACATGGCTGCAGACATTAACTATAAGAAAAAATGCCGCACAGCAAAGAGTCCAAAATCTCAAGCAAAACCAGGCTCAGGAGTTTGCGATCCGTATGGCAGAAGCATCGCTTGATAAAAGAATGAAAGCTCTGCAAGCGAAACAAGATGAGTTTTCAGAAACAGCCAAATTGAGGTGGGAAGAACATGAAATTGCTGCAATGGTTCTCTCAATTATTTAAGGGAAAGCAGCGGGAAGATACACCTTCTGGTACACGGCAGGCCATTGAAGACCCGATAAGACTGGTAAAACCTTCTTCTGACAGGTCATCCAACGCTGATAAGGTGTTGCAAAAACGTCAATACCATCTCGGTCTGGACTGGGGAACGAGCTCGACTAAACTCGTTCTTCGTGACTATAGCAGGAATAATGCTTTTGTTCTCTATCTCGACAAAAATCATAAATCGTACAGATACCCCTCAACTATCGTCCGACAAAACGATTGCATCTATTTCGGCCATGAAGCAGAGGCAAAGAGAAACAATGCGCAAAAAGTTTGGGACGCTTTAAAGGCTGATCTCTGTCATTCAGCTTTGGCTGAACAGACTGACAATAGTGTATCAGAGAAAGAAGATATTGCCACACTGTATCTTGCACATATTATAAGTCGTGCATTTGATATTGCTGAGGACCATGCAGCGCGGGCGAATGAAAAAGCGATTATGGGTATGACATTAGGGATTCCTGCTGAAGAACTGGAGCAAACAGCGTTAAGAACGACATATCTAAACGTAGTTCGTACTGCATACGCGTTAGCAACTGAAAAATGTTATGATCCGCAAGGCAGGAAATTAAGCGAGTGTAAAAACGTGTTGAATGCCGTTAGTGAGAATCTCGCACTGAAGGCTAAAAATAAGTCGCCGGATGGCGCGGCGTATGCATCATGGCTTCGACCGGAACTAGCTGCAGCCATGTATTGGGCTATAAAATCACCAAAAATCCAGGATGATCTTTATTCATGCGTTGACATAGGCGCGTGGACGACTAATGCAAGTTATTTCAGAATTCATCACGCGGATAGTAATGCAAAAGGGATTTCTTTTTTTGGCGGTTCCTGTAGTCAGCCCGGAATGATTAAATTGCTTGATGCCATCGCTCACGATATTAACCCAGAGGGAAATACCAATTATCTATCGATTATCGATAACGAAGAGAAACATCTCCGTCAGGCAAAACATAATGCCGCGATTGATGACTTTGGCGAAGAATGTTTTGCGGTTTGGGATAAAGGGTTTAGAAGTGCCTATGCGAAGGAAAAGAAGCAAAGTTCATGGGATGGAAAACTTAATGTAATGGTAGTTGGGGGCGGCTCCAAAGTCGAAAGAATACGACAAAAATTTTATAAGAGATTCCCTCATGAAGGATGGCAGCCACCGAAAGCAGTCCCTGATCTGGGAATACCGAATGATCTATACGAATTACCAGCGAAAGGCGTGCTTCCGGAAAAGAGATTCTCTGGAGATCACACTTTCTTGTTGGTTGCATATGGCCTTTCCGTTCATAGCATGGATTTCCCTAAAACGACTCTATCACCACAAGTTGCACCGTATCAGCCGAAAGAGAGAAGTAAGTTTAAACCATACGATGAATGCGGTTATGATAAATAAATCAATCCTAAACCTTGAACCTTAGTCTGGAGAAATGGTGTCACTTGTTCTTAATAAACCAAAACTTGATAACCTCGCGACTGACATCTGGAAATCCGCCGTGCGACTGAGCGGAAAGTTCAAGGCTTACGAATACCAAGGCGTCATCCTGCCAATCAGCGCAAACTATGGGACGTTGGTTCTCAGAGTGCTTTTTAACAACCCGGTTGGATTTCGATGAAACAAAAAGGGGCGTCTATCTATTGTGTTTCAGAAAACTGGCTATATCCGAATCTGCCAACACATAAAATTACCTTCCACTCTTCTCTGATTGCATCAAATGTATGATCTACAATGTACGGAATCGAACGGGAATTTGGTAAGCGTCTAATTAACCCCATCTTTTCATCATTCACAGGATATGCCATGATGGCCCCGGTAATAACGAAAGGGGGTATATCATGTCTGAAGAGAGTAAAGAGGTGCACTATCAGGACAAGCAAAGCTTCTGGGAGCCTCA
>DATEDD010000300.1:0-3246 GCA_035286565.1 Anaerolineales bacterium | reverse complement strand
TGTTTTACCTGAAACTGATGTTTTGTATGTGACGCGTGTGCAAAAGGGAAGATTTGAAGACCCCGCTAATTACGAGAAGGTGAAAAATTCCTTCGTGGTGGATACGGAGATCATGAAAACCGCGAAAAAAGAAATGATCGTGATGCATCCGCTGCCACGCGTGACCGAGATCAGCATGGATTTCGACGATGACCCGCGCGCGGCATATTTCCGTCAGATGGAATATGGATTGTATGTGAGAATGGCGTTGCTGGCGATGGTGTTGGGTAAAGCGTAAACAAGTAGACAGGTACACAACCCAAAAAAATAAACACGTACACAGGTCGTCAAACTTGTGTGCGTGTTTCACTTGTCTACGTGTTTACTTATTTACCTGTTTACTTTTTTTCTTCCCTTCAATCTTCCGCCGCTCTTGCGACTTCATCAGCATCAAAGACAACCTCTTCTTTTCCAGTTAATTTATCGTCAATTTTTGAAATGATCAATCGTAAGTGACCCGAGTGCGCCACATAATCCAGGTCATCGGCAGGGACGGCCAGCACGGGGCAAAGCGTGAAATTCTCGATCCACGATTCGTACAGATGATTGAGATTTTGCAAATATTCAGGTGTGATCTTGCGTTCGTAGTCGCGTCCGCGGGAATTGATACGGTTCATCAAGGTATCCACTGAGGCGCGCAGGTAGATCACAAGGTCGGGTGGGGGCAGAAATTGCACAGCAGTTTCATACAAATCGCGGTAGGTTTGATAATCACGATCTGTAATACTGCCCTGTTGATATAAATTGTGGGCAAAAATTTCCGCGTCTTCGTAAACACTGCGATCCTGCACCACAGAATTGGGATGCTGAGCCAGGTTGAAATGTGAGCGCAAACGATGGGTCAGGAAGAAGACCTGCGAATGGAAGGCCCAGGCAGACATGTTCTGATAAAAATCTGCCAGGTAGGGATTCTCATTGACTGGCTCATAGAACGGGTCCCAACTCATTTGGTCACATAACATCGTGACAAGCGTGGATTTTCCAACACCGATATTGCCTGCGATCGCTACAAATTTTTTCATGGAATTCTCTCAAGGGTCGAGTATTTATTGGGAGTCGTTTCTTCAAACGCTATCATACCAAAAAGAACCAGAGTTCACGGATATTTTAAGAACCCATGAACTTTGTGCTATCCATTCTTAGCGTGTCGAGACAAAGAAACAAAAGAGTCATGTCGTTGCGAGGGCTGGTGGTCGAGTAGACCGAGTGCTCTTCGAGGTCGTATCGAGACCCAGCCCGAAGCAATCCCCCCTCAATGATACGGAGATTGCTTCGACGGAAGTACGCCGTCTCGCAATGACATACTAATTACTGCGGAAGTTCTCCTGCCAGTTCCTTGTCTATGATCTGCTGGAAATTTGAAAGAGGCTGTGCGCCGACAATCGCCAGCCCGTTGACGAAGAACGTCGGCGTGGACTGTACGCCAAGGTTAAGCGCAAAATCCATATCTGCCTGAATAAAATCATCATGTTTGCCGCCGGAGAGACAGGCGGTAAATGCTTCAACATCCAAACTGAGATCGGCGGCATATTGAATATATGTTTCTTCCCCCAGGGTCTCACTGCTGAACAACTTGTCATGATAATCCCAGTAGGCGCTCTGGTCATTGGCGCAGAGCGAAGCCACAGCAGCAGGCATTGCTTCGGGATGAATGGATGTGAGCGGCAGGTTGCGATAGACAAAACGGATCTGCTCGGGGTAGGCATCCAGCAAGGCTTGATAGGTTTCATCGTGGAAGCGGCGGCAGAACGGACATTGGAAGTCGCTGAATTCTACGATGGTGATCGGCGCATCTTCCGGGCCCAGGCTTGGATACCCATCTATGGGAATATCATAGCGGACGTATTGTGGCTCCGTTGTCACAGGCGCTTCCGCAACCTGACCTGAAGGCTGTCCGGCGGCTGGCGCTTGAGCGGGTGAGGCAGCGATTGCAGTAGCGCCGCGTCCCCAAAGGACATAACCGACGAGAATACCAACGCCAAATGCAAGCACAACAAGGACAGAGTAAAAGTGACTGCGCTTGAAGATGATTAATTCCTCAGCGTCTGGTAACGCCTGCTCTTCTTCAAAGACCGGAGTGGATTTTTTTTCGATGGAAGTGGTTTTTTTAGTTTTTGTAGGCATGGACAAAATTATAGCCTTTCTATGAGATTTTTGGAGAGGCACTTTGGAAATAACCCGCGGTATTGCAAATTGGGTTTCTGCGCGGGATATTTTAGAAAACAAAGAACTATCCCGCGGGTTCGAGAAAGTAAACTACCGCCGCCTTTGGCGGCGGCTTTGGGATAATGCGCCTGGAAGGCGCGCGGTTTGGTTGGTGAATGATTGAAGAGATTTGCTTGGATAACTATTGCTCATTTTCGCTCCCGACGTTCATCGTTGAGAGATGCCAACTTCTCACATGTTATTTGCTATATTCACAATGTGGATGACAACCATTTTGTTTGCTCATTGCGAGCTTGACATTACTGCTCGTACATTTCAAGAATGTTCGCAAGACCGGTTTCAATTACTATTCACGGTATAACCTTTTCACGGTACTCACTGCCATAGGCAGTGGTTTTACACTCTAATAAATAACGATGCCTCAAAAATCCTGCGGGATGGTTTAGGTTAGGGTGTATTCACTTTGGGTTGCTGATCCTTTTTGGGAGGCAGAATCAGAACTCGAGTCGGGAAAGAGGCGATGGCTTTTCGAATAAGGGGAATCCGAAAGAGGAGAAAAATCACAATGATGAAGCCATAGATCAATGGCTTTGCCACTTCGCCTTGCAATGAAAGCAGGTCGCCTTTTTTACTCCACACATAATGGAGGAACGCAAGCGGCGCGATCAAGTAAACGAGTCGGTGCAGGCGTTTCCAGTTTTTGCCGAGACGTTTTTTCCAAATATCAAATGACGTGATCGCGAGCGGGATCAGCAGAATAAATGCGATCAGACCCACAATGAGGCGCGGTTTTTCGACGAATTCCTGAATCAAGCGGTTCCACGCGAGACCGTAATCCAAATCCACAAAAATGATGACGTGGATGGTTGCATACATAAAAGAGTACAGACCCAGTGTGCGGCGGCGTATGAGCGGCTCGCTCCATTTGAAGACCGTGTGGATGGGCGTGCAAAGCAATGAAAGCACAAGCAGGGTAATGGCATGGCGGCCTGTGCGCTGCTCCAACTCCTGGATGGGATTGATCGAGAATGAGCCAGTAAG
>DATEDD010000299.1:0-2330 GCA_035286565.1 Anaerolineales bacterium | reverse complement strand
TAGACTGAGTGGTGGTGAGCTTTCAATTGCCCGCAGTCACGCGGAACGCGATTACCGCGACAACATCGCAGCAGAATATCACTGGCATCAGGATGCAGGTTTACAACTAGATGCGTTGCGCAGGTTGTTTGAGCGGCGGAGCCAGAAAGGGGGCCGGAAGGCCACCGATTGACCCGCGAATGGTCAAGATTCCAGTGGGGTATAAACTCCCCCACTGGGCAGGCACAATAACGCCTAGAATCGCATTCTGATGGCAATGGCAAGATGGGAGATAACCTATATCCAGTCAGTGATCAGGTAAACCATGGAAACAACAATTCTAAAAGGTAAAAATCATGGCAACATTTAAAGAGTATATGGCAGATCAGGCAAAAGATGCGCAAGTTAAAATTGAGCAGATGAAGCCATTGGCAAAAACGAGCGACGATTTAAAGATTCTATTTGCACTAGAAGAGATAATTTATCGGGTATCCGTTTTCTGTGATTGATTTGTCTGTTTTTGCTTGATGTGTTTATTTATCCTTAAACCGTGTTTCGTGATTGACAAACTTATTTTGTTCGTATATCATGATTCCGTGTTCAGTGATTGATAAATAATCTCCCAGGAAGGAAACGCCATGGCAAAGCCAGCAGACAATATATGTTTTCTATATGACCAAATAGCAGCCATAGAGAACAATCCAGATAATGTAATTGGCGGTTCAAAGGCATTCTTCAGTGGAAAGAAAACCTATCTGAAAGATTCTGTATTGCGCAAAATTGCCAAACTTAACGAGAAAATAGAAAAATTAGCAGAAACAATGGAGGATGCGTAAATGGAATTATCACAAACCGAGTTGCCTATGCGCATGTGGGTTGTAACTAGAGAGCGAACCCGCGCAGGTAAGCCTCCGATGGAAATTGCCCCGTTTGCTTACGGATACACAATGGGTAAGCCTTCAACTATAAAAGAGGGTAGCGGTCGAGGGCTGAAAGAACGTTCACACGATATCGAAGACTGTTACAAATCGTTGCAAGAAGCTGTTTCTGCTTTAAACGCCATTGCTGAGAGAGAGCTATATAACGAGCAGGCCAAATTCAACAAAAGAAGTGGGCGGCTACGTTCCTCTAAGAAAGCGGCAGCGAAACTTGAGGCGCAAAATGAAAGACGTTGAATCCAAAGAATGGTGCCATGCTGGCGGGCAGATGCTTGGCTATGGTGCGCCTGAAAAAATAGGCGACATAGTGCCGTGTGATCTATGCGGTAAGTCGGTCAGAATTATTGCCCATTTTGGAAATATTGGATTCCCTTCTTACCCGCGACACAAAAAACAAATTAAGTGCGCAGATCAATCTATCTAAGCAAGGGGTCGTCAATGAAAACATCAAGTTCAAATGAATGGAAGTTTACGAGGTGCAAAACGTGCGGCCATCGTTACCAGTGGGCGAGTCAACCAGGAAAGGAATGTCCGCGTTGCGGGGCAAACGATTAAATGCAAAAAATCCACGTCTATGCAGGAATGGTTCAAACCAAGGAGGATTTGCCGGAATGGGATGGCTCAATCCTCATAGTCGGGCGCATCCCGTGCGTTGGTGAGTATGTGCGTGTTCCTGATTCAAGGGCTTTGGAAGTAATGAGCGTTATCCATCACCACAACCCCGAAGACGGCACGGCTGCCGGTGTGACCGTCAAAGCCTGACTTGTATTGTCCATCATGCCTTCCTGTAAAATCATCGCCTTCTCGCAACCCAAGAGCGAACCCATGCCCGCGAACATTCTGAATCTGCCCGCCTACACCGTCATTTCGCTGGAAGAAAACGACCACGACTACCACATCAGCGCAGAAACCAAACAACCTCCCCTCCAGTGCCAGCTTTGCCAGTCCGACAACCTGGTAGGGTTCGGACGCCGTGAGCAGATGGTGCGCGATCTGCCGATGCATGGTCGCCGGGTCGGGCTGTACATCAACGCCAGACGCTTTCAGTGCCGGGCCTGCTCCAAGACGTTTTACGAGGCGCTGCCGGACGTGGACGACAAACGCCTCATGACTACCCGCCTGACCGACTGGATGGGCAGGCAGGCGATCAAGCGCACCTTTGCCAGCATCGCCGAAGAAGTGGGTTGCACTGAATATACCGTCAGGGCGGTGTTTAGCGATTACGTGAACAAGCTGGAGAAGTCCATCCGGTTCGAGACGCCGAAGTGGATGGGGATTGACGAAATCCACCTTATCAAGCCGCGTGGTGTGATTTCCAACATCCAGAACAATACGATTGTCGAGCTGCTGCCGAACCGCAACAAAGACACGATCATTCACTACCTGTACAACCTCGAAGGCAGAGACAAGATT
>DATEDD010000298.1:0-3411 GCA_035286565.1 Anaerolineales bacterium | reverse complement strand
AAATTGTCCGCGCGATGCGAGTGGATAAAAAGAAGAATGCGAACGCAATCCGCTTTGCGCTGCCTGTTGAAATTGGACGGGTGGAGTTGGTCGCGGTGCGTGTGACCGATCTGGAATCCGTGTTGGAATAATCTCCTCGCTGAGCGGAGTGAGGACAGCTCTCCCGTCCGAACGCAGTCGAAGCGCGCGTGGCTTGGCAAATATAAATTGTTTATGCAACCTGTCCTTCGACTACGCCGCCAAAGTGCTGCGGCTCCGCTCAGGACGAAAGAATGAGGAAAAATGAAAATCTTAATCTTGCACGGACCCAATCTAAATTTGCTTGGCATGCGCGAACCCGAGGTATATGGTTCGATGACCCTCGATGATATTAATAAAAAGATGATCAAGTTGGGAGAAGAACTGGGTGTTGAAATAGAATGCCAGCAATCGAATCACGAGGGCGTGTTGATTGACGCCTTACACGATGCGCGCACGTGGGCGAACGGAGTTGTGTTCAACCCTGGCGGATATACCCATACATCCGTTGCATTGCGGGATGCGATCTCCGCGATACAAATCCCAGTGATTGAAGTGCATTTATCCAATGTGTATGCGCGTGAAGAATTCCGGCATGTTTCGATGATCTCGGTGGTGTGCAAGGGGAAGGTTGTTGGTTTTGGCTGGCGGTCTTACGAGTTGGGTTTGCGTGGGTTGATTGATATAATCAAGCCGTGAAAAATCAAATCATTCCAACTGCCGAGCCTTTTTTTCTTCAAGGAAATAAAACAGGGGTTTTGCTCATTCATGGCTTTACTGGTACGCCAAAAGAAATGCGTTGGATGGGGGAATCCCTCAATGAGACTGGTTATACCTGTTTGGGGATTCGACTCAATGGACATGCAACTGACCCGGAAGATATGCGTCGCTCTCGCTGGACCGATTGGACGGCTTCTGTCCAAGATGGTTATCATCTCCTCGGCAGCATGACCGACCGAGTTTTCCTCATTGGGCTTTCAATGGGCGGCGTGTTGGCGTTGTTGATGTCTACAAAGTTCGCGCAGCGTGTGGCGGGTGTGGTGGCGATGTCAACACCATATCAGTTGCCGAATGATTATCCACTTTGGGCGTTGCGTTTATATAGCATGTTTGTTCATGATAGCCCAAAATCCAAAGAAACACCTGGCGCTTCGTGGTTTGACAAGGCTGCGTATGCCGAACATGTTTCGTATCCGCAAAACCCGATGCGTCCAGTAGTGGAGTTGAAATTATTGCTCAATGAAATGCAAGCCGCGTTGCCTGAAGTGCGCAAGCCTGTGTTGCTGATCCATTCCAAAGATGACCCGTATGTTCTGCCTGAAAATATGGAGAAGATTTACGCGGGGCTGGTCAATGCCTCAGACAAGACAAAAATTTACGTGACTGGATCAGGCCATGTGGTTACGCGGGATGCGGCTCGTCATCAGGTGTTTGAGCTTGCGCAGGATTTTATCAAGCGCGTGGAGAACAAGTAGGGGCGACCCGCTCAGCTAAACCAAGACATCTCGACAACCCTAAAGGGTCGCCCTTACTTCAGAAGTCTGTAAATCAAGAGGAAAACTTGAATCGAAATCTTTTTTTCATTGCCTTTGCCCTGTTTTTTTGGGGGGTTGGTGAGGGGATGTTTTTTAACTTTGTGCCGATCTATTTGGAAACCCAGTTCTTTTTGAGCAAACAGCAGATCGGATTTACCCTCGGCGCGTTTGGTTTTTTCATGGCGATCACACATATCCCAGGCGGGCATTTAGCAGACCGCTTTGGACGTCGTCCGCTGCTCATCATTGCGTGGATACTGGGATTGACTTCGACGTTGACGATGGGGCTGGCGACAAAACTGCCGTTGTATATGATCGGTGTTTTCGGTTATGGGCTGACGGCATTTGTGGCATCTCCCTTGGGAAGTTATGTGACGGCAGCGCGAGGCAAGTGGGCGGTCGGAACTGCGCTTTCGTTAACCACAGCCACGTTCAACCTCGGCATGGCATTGGGGCCTGTCACTGGCGGGTGGATTGGTGAGCACTACGGAATGCGGGCAAGTTATCTTGTGGCCTCGGTTGTTTTCCTGGCATCCGTGTTGTGTATTATATTTATCCAAAACCAGACGATAGACAAGCATGACCCTGAAGCGCCTCCGCCTAATTTGTGGAAAAATCTTCGTTTCACAAATTTTCTGATGGTATTTGGGTTTGCTGTTTTTGCCATGTATATTGCCCAACCGCTCACACCTAATTTTTTGAAAGGTGTGCGGGAACTTACTCTAAGCGAGACGGGCTGGGTATTTTCCGCAGGTGCGCTTGGTAATTCTTTGTTGGCTCTTGCATTCAGCCGGTTCAATCCGCGCCGTGGTTTTGTGCTGGCGCAAATTTTAGTTGCCTTGTTTGCTGTCAGCATCTGGCGGGGGACGGGGTTGCCGGTTTTCATGCTTGGCTACTTTTTGCTGGGCGGTTTTCGTGCGGCGCGCCCCATGGCCATGGCGCAGGCGCGCGAACTTGTGCACGATTCGCAAATGGGCATTACCTACGGAACGATGGAAACCATGAGCGCAATTATTTTCATCCTTGCGCCGCCGCTGGCTGGTTTTATCTTTGAACGCGACCCATTTTTTGTATATCCGCTGGCAATCGGATTGATCATTGCATCCATTTTGATCAGTTATTTCTTTTCCCCGCGAAAGGTTGAAGTCAATGCTTGAGATTATTTCTTTTACTCTTGGTCCCGTGCAGACGAATGCCTATCTGGTTGCTGACCCTGAAACAAAGGAAGCCGTTGTGGTTGATCCTGCCTGGGATGGTCATGTTATTCTCAAAGCGGCGCAGGATCGCGGCTGGAGGATTGGTCACCTGTGGTATACGCATGCGCATTTCGATCACATCGGCGGCGCCGCTGAAATCGCTGATTCATTGAATCCTCTTCCTCTCGTTGCGCTTCATCCCGATGACCATGTCCTCTGGCGCGCGGGTGGAGGCGGCGCAGTCTTTGGTTTTGACATTGACCCCGGGCCCGAACCGACGATTGATTTTACGCACGGGCAAATTCTGAAGCTTGGTTCGAATGAATTTGAAGTGCGTTATACGCCGGGACATACCAAAGGTCATTGCGTGTTTTATGTCCCCAAAGAAAATATTTGCTTTTGCGGTGATTTGATTTTCACCGGCAGTGTTGGACGCACCGATCTGCCCGGCGGTGACTGGGCTACTTTGGAGAATAGTATCCGCACGCAGATTTTCACCATGCCGGATGAAACGCGTTTGTTGTCTGGTCATGGTCCTGAAACAACGGTGGGGTATGAAAAACAATTTAATCCGTTTGTAGGAGAACGTTAAACGTTTAACGTTCAACGTTTGGAGGGCAGAATGAAACGAGCCATCAGCATCAGCCTCGGCAGTTCCAAGC
>DATEDD010000297.1:0-21834 GCA_035286565.1 Anaerolineales bacterium | reverse complement strand
GTTTGGAAAAAGCTTTTATGAATACAATGGATGAAGTTGAAAAACACATGATTGAGCCGTAAATTGTTTTTTCACCCTCCTCCTGATTGTGATTCCATGAGAGTAGCGAAGGGTCTCTTACATTACCATCTAGAATCTTCGCTGTCGCTCACATCGTCCCGGCACTTGCGCCGTACGCCAGTGCGGTGTGCTCTTTCGGGAGAGTAACACACAGCAATACATCATCCGCCGCGAGGCATTTATTACGGTAAAATGGATATATGTTTAAGCCAGAAAAAAGTCTGAAAAAAACGTCCTCCCGTCTCTTAAACCAAAAAGATAAGGGGGCACCTGATGAGCAATAGTGATGCCGTTCTGTTGCGCCACATTATTATGGCAATAGAACAGGTCGAACGTTATACAAGGGGTATGTCTGAAAGCGAATTTCTCTCACGCAGTATGGTTCAGGACGCAACCGTCAGGCAGATCGAAATTATCAGCGCAGCGGCCAGCAACATTTCCCTTGAATTTCAGAACGCTCACCCAAAGTTAGCATGGCCAAAGATGATCGGCCTTCATAAAAAGATCGTCCCGGAAATTTTCAGCATCAACCCCGCCAGTCTCTGGAATACCGTACAGGATGATCTGCCTCTTCATAAACAAGCCATAAAAAAGATTATTTAGAGAGGTTAGATATTTCCCCGCGCGGATAACTCCGCCGCGCTTTGCGTTTACGCATCTTATGCGTAAATTGTCAGAAAGAAAATAATGGACCGAATCCCCAACTCCCAATTAATTGAAAAAGATATCCCTTCCCGCCGCGCAGGCTGGGGCAAAATTGAAAATTTTGCACTGACTTATAACGGTTATACCCAGTGGGGCTCCTTCAAGAAATGCCGTGAAGTTGCCAAGCAGGGGATAAATCTTTATAAAGAGAAAAAAGAACTTACTCAATCTCTGACCGACCTGCGTACCTGCCTGTTCTTTGAAGCCCGCCGCTGGAAGCATTTTGAAAAGGCCCCGAATAAAAATGGGTTGGGTTACATCCATGCGCTGGTTGAAGCCATTCGATTACGGATAGCCGCAAAAGAACTTTCATAAATAAATTGAAAAATTAAAACAATTTCACATTGAATCATGAAATCAATTTACCAGGCTCTTTCTGAAATTGAGAATAATAACGGTTCCGCCGCGCTGTGTACTGTGACAAGAAGTGAAGGCTCCACACCGCGGCATGTCGGCAGTAAGATGCTGGTCTATCCAGATGGGCATTTTATTGGCACAGTCGGCGGCGGCGATCTTGAACATCGCGTGCTTGATGAAGCGTGGATGGCGATGAGTGACGGCCAGCCGCGTTATTTGCATTACAACATGGCTGACCCGTCGCGTGGAGATCCCGGTGTGTGCGGCGGTCAGGTGGAGGTATTCGTGGACCCAATTCTTCCAGCCCCTCTGCTCGTTGTGATTGGCGCGGGACATGTGGGCAAGGCCGTTGTCCATTTGGCAAAGTGGCTTGGCTATCGCGTCGCTGTCAGCGATGACCGCGCAGAATTTTGCAATCCCGAGTCGACGCCTGAGGCGGATGCGTATTATCCTGTCACTATGGATGAACTTCCCAAACACCTACCGATAGACAAACGCACGGTTCTGATCTTAACCACAAGAGGCTCAGCGGTGGACGCCGCAGGAATCGTCCCTTTACTTGATTCTCCAGCTGCCTACATCGGCGTCATCGGTTCAAAACGCAGATGGGCAACCACTGTCAAAGCGTTGAAAGAAAACGGAATTGATGAAGCAAAGATCTCCAAAGTCCACTCGCCGATTGGTTTGGAATTGCAAGCTGAAACGCCTGAGGAGATCGCGGTAAGCATTATGGCGGAAGTGATGATGATTAAGGATAAGGGAACGGGGAAGTCAATGAAGGGCAGTGAGAAGTGAACAGTAATCAGTGATCAGTTTTCAGCCTTCACACTTGCCTAGAACGCAAGCGCTGGGTAATTCATCCTTTATTGGGCGCGAAACGATTCGGGCTGAAATTCGTAGAGAGAATAGGAAAAACGGTTCTTGTATCAGCAAGTTCATTCGGCTATAATCTAAACAATAATTCAAAAGGAGAAAATAACATGGCTAGAATTTTTGATGTCATTGAATATGCAACCGAGATGAATGATGAGATCGTCCATCGCTTCCCCGAGACAGGGATTGGCGACTTCCGCCTCGGTTCACAGGTGATCGTGCGCGAGAGCCAGAGCGCAGTGTTCTTCCGCGATGGTAACGCATTGGATGTGTTCAAGGCGGGGCGGCACACGATTGCGACGGCGAACATTCCCAAGTTAATTGATTGGATCGGCAAAGCATTTAATGATCGCACGCCGTTTCCTGCGGAAGTATATTTCGTTTCAATGAAGGAATTCGCGAGCAAGAAGTGGGGCACACCGCAACCGATCATCATCCGCAACCCCAATATGGGTTTAGGCGTGGCGTTGTTGCAAGGCTTTGGCACCTATTCATTCCAGGTAAAAGACCCGCAACAATTTGTAACTCAAATTGTCGGCACAACCGGCACATACCGTACATCTGAAATTGAAGAACGCTTGCGCACAATGCTGCTTTCCAAATTACAGGATGTGCTCGGCGAAACAGCCGCAAAGAATTCCGTGCCTGAAATCATCGGCTTGACTGAGGAAATTGGCGCGGCAGTGCGCGCAAAAGCCAAGGAAGATTTTGAAGCCATTGGCTTGGTGTTGAAAACATTCTATGTTGGCAATTTGAAGCCTTCAACCACGTCGGCTCAGGAACTGCGCGATATGGGCATGCTGGATATGCAAACATACACCCAATTGCAAGCCGCGGATGCAATGCGTGATGCAGCGCAAAACGAAGGCGGCGGAGCAGGCCTGACGGCCGGCATTGGGGCTGGGATGGGGATTGGCAATTTGATGGGACAGGCGTTACAAGGTGGTATGCAAGGCGGAACCTCCGGCAGTGGCGCGGCTGCAATGCCAGATATTATGACTCCTGCCGAAGCTGCCAAATTCATGAAGGTGACCGAGGATGATATTCTCGACGCCATCAAGGACAAGAGCCTGAAAGCCAAGAAAGTCGGCAAGGCATATCGTATCAGCAAGGATAATCTTGAAGCGTTTATGAATAGTTGAACAACACCCGCTTCTCGTTTGTTTGCTTCTTCCAGCCTATCAATCCTTAACCGTTACAACGCGGTGGTGTTGTTCTTTCGCGAAATATCTAAACACTTAACCCTTGATAGGATATAAAAGTGTTGATTACCCCAAGAAAGGAGCGTACTTCAAATGATCTTGTTTATCAAAGCCAAACGTGATCGAAAATCCATCTCTTCTCGAAGTGCGCTTGTAGACGATTAGAGGTCCAAGTCTGTGTCTTTTTTGCCACGGTGCACTCCTGCATCGTGGCTTTTTTATTCGTAATCAACAAAGTACTGCAACATTCATGTCGCCTTGCAATAGGTAGAAGGAAAAAAATGGACATTATCACTGGCAAGATTCTAAAGTTAAACAACTGGGCCGATGGCAAGATTATCGGCATTGCAAAAGATGTTGCGGCTCAACTAACAGCTCAAGGGTGGGATCGCGAAGCGGTTCTTAGTCAACTGGATGCTGTTCGGCAAGACCCGGGTCCCTTCCTCGCCGATCCATTAATGGCAGACCTCGCTCGCGAGTGCATTCGCATCACACAAAAAGATGGACCACCCGATGATGCATTGCGAGAGTTGCCGCTTCCCTACCCGATCTGGGGACAGGAAAATATTGACGAGGGCGCGATTACACAAATGTCAAATGCCATGCGTTTACCTGTCACTGCAGCTGGCGCTTTGATGCCTGATGCCCACATTGGCTATGGGCTTCCCATCGGTGGCGTACTTGCAACCGACGAAAACGTCGTCATCCCCTACGCTGTCGGTGTGGATATTGCCTGCCGCATGAGACTCTCTTTGTATGAAGTCTCGCCGATTTTGCTTGGACAAAAGAAAGGCATGTTCGAAGACGCCTTGATGGAGCAAACTGCATTCGGCATGGGCGCAAAGTGGACAGGCAGTAAGAAGGCGCAACATGCCGTATTGGACGATGAAGCCTGGTATGCCACCCGCCAGCTTAAAGTGTTGAAAGATACTGCCATGAATCAACTTGGCACAAGCGGAACAGGAAATCACTTTGTTGAATGGGGATCGTTCCGTTTGGATGAGCCTATGTTTGGATTGCAACCCGGTGAATATCTTGCATTACTTTCACATAGCGGTTCACGCGGCGTTGGCGCAAAGATCGCTGACAGGTTTAGCAAACTTGCGATGGAAAAGCATCCTGATCTCGATAAGTCTGTGAGATATCTCGCATGGCTTTCACTCGATTCAGAAGCTGGTCAGGAATACTGGCTATCGATGGAACTCGCTGGGAAATTTGCTTCAGCAAATCATTACATCATCCACCACCGCGTTGCCGCAGCAGTTGGGCTCAAGGAAGCCGCTGTGGTTGAGAACCACCACAACTTCGCTTGGAAAGAAAATCTGCCCGATGGCAGAACGGTCATTGTACATCGCAAAGGCGCAACCCCAGCTGGTGTTGGGGTATTGGGAATTATCCCCGGCTCCATGGGCGATGCGGGGTATCTCGTGCGCGGAAAAGGCGTTGCCTCATCGCTCGCGTCTGCGTCACATGGAGCGGGCAGGTTGATGAGTCGCAGAGTCGCGTTGAATTCCATCAGCAAATCTGCGCGGGATGAGTATCTCAAAAAGAATGATGTCACCCTGCTCGGCGGCGGCATGGACGAATCACCGCAAGCCTATAAGCCAATCGAAGAGGTTATCGCCGCGCAACATGATCTTGTGGATGTGCTCGGTAAATTCACACCGCGCATTGTTCGCATGGCGGATGAACCTGGGGATATTTAGACAGAAAAAGACCCTAAAGGTTTTGGAAACCTTTAGGGTCTTTTTATTACGTCTTCTCCAATATCTCAAGCGCGTTCTTGATCCGTTGCAAACATTTTTCTTTGCCAATGATCTCCATACTTTCAAACAGCGGCGGGCTGACTGTTTGCCCGGTGGTGGCCACACGGAGAATACCAAAGACTTGATTGGCATTCAATCCGCTTTCTTCGACATACGCCCGCAACGGTGGCTCGCATCTTTCGTGACTTATATCTGGTAATTCGGCGATGATTTGATACGCCCGTTGAGCGACTTGCGCTGATTGCTTTGCATCCAATCCTTTTGCGATCAAGTCCTCGGGGTTGGGCGTCACATCCTCCTGGAAGAAGAACGCGCCAAAGGCAAGGCAATCATCCAATGTCACAAGTCGCTCACGGAGGAGCGGAATAATTTTTAGCAAGACCTGATCGTTGACGTCAAGTCCTTTATGGGTAAAGTAGGGCTTGAGGCGGGCTGCCAGGTCCTCGGTCGTAAAGAGGCGGATGTGAGCCGCGTTGAAGTGATCCAATTTTTGGAAATTGATCGCGGCGGGAGATGGAGTCAAAGAATCGATAGTGAAGCGATCAATCATTTGCTCCACGGTCATCACGTCATCTTTGGAGACACCCCACCCCATTAGCGCGATCCAATTGTTGACGCCTTCTGATGTGTAACCTAATTCGTTCATATCCTTAATGAAAACAGAATGTCCGTCTTTCATTGCCAAAGTGGTATCACGCTTGCTAAGTTTGCCTTTTCCACTTGGTTTCAGAAATACCGAAAGATGAACCCAAAGAGGTTCATCCCACCCAAAAGCGCGGACAATGTTCACGTGCAGTGGAAAGGTGCCCAGCCATTCTGAACCACGCAGAACGTGAGTGATCTCCATCTCATGATCATCCACGATCGCTGCGAGATGATAGGTAGGCAGGCCGTCCGATTTCATTAGTACATAATCGTAAAGTTGTTTGTTCTCGGTGGTGATGTCCCCGCGCAAGTGGTCATGCGCGACTGTTACACCTTCCTGCGGCATTTTGAAACGGATCGTATAGGCTTCACCATTGGTAACGCGCCTTGCGGCTTCGCTTGGGTCAAGATTGCGGCAGGTTCCATCATAATGAGGGTTTTCCTTGCGCTTCATTTGCTCCTGTCTGGCTATTTCGAGGCGGTCACGCGAGCAGAAGCAAGGATACGCATGACCATGATCCATTAATATTTTTGCATGATGCGCATAAATCTCGCGGCGTTCTGTTTGTCGATAGGGACCAAACTTACCGCCGACATCAGGGCCCTCATCATACTCGAGTCCAAGCCAGCGCAAACCATCCATGATCTCCTGTTCTGTGCTGGGGACGGTTCGTTTCAGGTCAGTATCTTCAATACGCAAAATGAACTGCCCGCCTGTCTTTTTCGCGAGCAGGTAATCATAGAGAGCGACACGGGCAGTAGCAAGGTGCATATGCCCTGTGGGAGATGGCGCGACACGAGTACGTGCAGATTTGATGGACAAGATGATGGGGGCTCCTTGAAATAGGTGGTCTCGATACGCCCCTCTAAGGGCATTCGGGGCTACTCGACCACCAGGATAGATTTTAAAATTCCATTTGCTTATGCCGCATTACAACAGATTCAACTAATCCAATACCAAGCATAAGCGCGGTAAGACCGCTGCCGCCATAACTGATGAAAGGCAGCGGCAGGCCGGAGACCGGTACGACATTCAAGTTTACGCCAATATTGACAGCGCCTTGAAAAAATATCAATATTGCCACCCCATAGGCGATCATCGAACCAGAGACATCCCTTGACTTTTGCGCCGCGCGAATACAACGCCAGACAATGAATGCCAGCGTCAAAATAATGATCACGCCGCCGATCATGCCAAATTCCTCGGAAACAGCCGAGAAGATAAAGTCGGTATGGCGCACTTTGAGAAAGCGCAGTTGTGTTTGTGTGCCATGCCCATATCCCTGGCCGAAGAGACCACCGGAGCCAATTGCGATCAACGCCTGTTGCACATTGTAGGTTGCGCCATAGGTGGCATTCGGGTCCGGGAAAATAAAGGTTAGTATGCGGTCCTGCTGGTATTGTTCAAGGAAGGGAAATGCCAGCATCGCCAGTCCGATCACTGATAACACAAGAGTGACAACCTGCCTTATCTCCAGTCCCTGAATCCAAAGCATCGAGAATAAGATGACAGTTAATACAACCACATTACTAAGGTTGGGTTGCAGCAGGATTAAACCAATGATACCGAATGCCCAAAGGAAGCCGCCCAACGCCCATTTCCAATCGCGCCGCTGATTCTGCGCATGCTCAAAATAACGCGCCAGCACAATAATAGCAACAATCTTGGCGAATTCGGTCGGTTGGAGAAATAAAACGCCGACCTGAAACCAACGTTGCGCGCCAAAAGCAGATTGCCCAAACCCGGTTAACGTCACTAAAAAGATCAATATCCCAAAATAGATCGGACGATACAAAGCCAGCCAGTAACGATAATCAATGGATGCGACTACGAATATAAGGACAACGCCGAGCAGGGCAAAATAGATCTGGCGAGGTATCAGCGGCTGTAATACTTCATTCCCCGCGACGGCAGAACGGATCATAACTGTGCCAAAGGAGGACGCAAGCACAACTGCACCTAATAACAGAAAATCAAAGTTTCGCCAGAAGAGACCGCGAGTCATATTAACAAGGCACGGACGCAGCCACTGACGCTCATCAGGCTGATCCGTGCTGCCTCCAAAGTATAAAAAATGATCAACCTGCGTGGCGGCGGGATACGTTCCGCAAGGGAATATCCGCTACCAGCCGCTGGGAACGGCCATCCCGTTCCAACCCAATTTGAACTGCCTCAGGATCAATTTCAATATATTTTGAAATGGCTATAAGCAGGTCGTCTTTCAATGATTCCAATTGCGCGGGCGTCAGGTCTGTGCGGTCGTGCACCAAAACAAGTTGTAGCCGTTCTTTTGCGTTTTCGGCGCTTCTTTTTCGCGTGAAGAAGTTCATCTTACTTCCTCCCTGCAAGTTTTTGAATGGCGCCCCATAAACCGCTTTGTTGATCAAGATCCATGAAAGGCACATCCTGTCCCTGGATACGCCTGGCGATATTGCGGAAAGCCTGCCCGGCGCGACTTTTTGGGTCGCTGACTACCGGTGCGCCGCGGTTTGAACCGATGATGACAGACTCGTCTTCTGGCACGATCCCAATTAATTGAATGCCGAGCAGATCCAATACATCTTCGGCAGAGAGCATATCATTATTTCTGACCAAGGCTTGATTTAATCGATTGAGAATAAGTGCCGGAATCCCTTTTTCTTCTGCTTCCAAAATACCTACGACCCGATCCGCATCGCGCACGGCGCTGACCTCCGGATTGGTTACTACAATGACGCGGTCTGCGGCTGCGATCGCGTTGCGGAAGCCACGCTCAATGCCCGCCGGCGAGTCGATGATGACGAAATCAGCATCAGACCGCAGGTCATTGCAGATGCGGATCATGTCTGTTGGGGAAACCGCATTCTTATCACGAGTCTGCGCGGCGGGAATCAAGTACATCTCCGGGAAATGCTTGTCTCGAATCATGGCCTGCTTCAATTTGCATCGCCCTTCGATCACATCCACTATGTCGTATACGATCCGATTTTCAAGACCCATGACAACATCAAGATTTCGCAAACCAATATCGCCATCAATACAAACAACTTTTTTACCATCCGCCGCAATGGCTGTGGCAAGGTTTGCAACGGCTGTGGTTTTTCCCACGCCGCCTTTTCCGGATGTAATCGTAATCACTTGAGCGGTCATATTCATTCCTAAAAAATAAATTAGCCCGTATGCCAAAGGTCAGCTTGCAAACGTCCTTCGCTGTTAATGCTGGCAATCTCCGGCTTGGGGTCTTTTTGTGGTTTGAGCGTGGCAGAGACCTCGTCTGCAATACGCAATTGGTTGGCTGAAAGATCAAGCGCACAGATAAACGCCGAGCGATCACCCTTACAGCCTGCATGAATCATACCGCGCACCCGCCCCCATACAATAACATTGCCTTCGGCAACGATCTCAGCGCCCGGGTTTACATCACCAATAACGACGATATGCCCGGGGAATTCGATGCGCGTTCCAGAGCGAAGGGTCTTGTTAACAAATAAAGCAGTATCGTCAGTAATCGGATCTGCAAACTGCCGCTGCTCTTCAGGTCTCGGTTTTGAAATACGGGTTGCCAAACCCAGCAATTGCGCCGTCTGTTCAGTGATGGGCGATTCGCTTACCACCGCCCAAAGGTTTACATTTCTTTCCGAAAGATGGTCGCGCAAGTCAACCAGATCGTTCACTTTCAATATTTGTGAGCCGACGTCCATTGCAAGGCGGGCGCCTTGAAAAAACGAAGGACGTTCGTCAATTTGCGCAAGCAAGGCGATACGCTGATCTTCCCAGGGCGCATCTATAAATGTCGCCAGCAACCCATCGCGAATTCCTTTGATCTGGATAAGGGAAGTAATTTGCTCCATAAGATGGCCTCAGGTAAATATATTGGTTTGAATTATACCTGATGAAAGCGCATCGTCTATTGCCCCGCGGCAGGGTTGCCCTGTGCGATGTCAATGGCCTTTATCTCAAAATAGGCCCTGATTACCCGCTCTACCATGGGTCCTGCCACACTTGCGCCTTCGCCGCCATTATAAGCAAATGCGAGAACAATGATCTCAGGGTCTTCATAGGGGGCATAGGCAAGCGTCCAGGAATGGGTGGGCCAGGCGCCAAAGTTACAGCGATTGGCAGCCCTGGCAACATCGTCACAATATTCTGCGGTGCCGGTCTTGCCTGCCACTGCAATGGGAAAATTATTGAAGATATCATTCAGTGTGCCAAAGGCTGGGTCAGTCACTGCCAGGCGTGTTCCCTCGCGAACTGCCTGAATTGATTCAGGTTGAACAATTTTTAAATCATCATTCAGGCTGCAATAAGTGTCTTCACAGGAATAGCTTTGGATCTTCGGTGTTACGGTCACGTCCCACTTCATGTTTGGAGTGAAAGGTGAGATTTGATAACTGCCGGGGGTCTCAAATTCAGTGACAGTAAAATCATCGGGGTTGAACCACATTGGGACAACATTACCGTCGCCATCCGTCACTTCACGGACAATTGTGGGCTGCATCAACTTCCCGTTATTTGCAATGACCGAACCAGACATAAGAACTTGTAGAGGAGTCGTGAGCACATAGCCTTGCCCTACACTGGCGATATACGTATCACCAGTAGACCAATTCTCACCGGTGTTAATACGCTTCCATTGCGGGTCTGGAATCAAACCATTCTGCTCACCCAACAATTGAATCCCTGATGGCTCATCATAGCCAAGCGCACGAGCATACTGACGAAGACGTTCAATGCCAAGCCCCTGCTTGATCTCATCCTCGTAACCGCCGCCAAGTTTGTAAAAACACACGTTGCTTGAAAACGCGATACAATGCAAAAAATCAATGGCGCCAAAGCCCTCCGGACGTTCATCAAAAATATAATCCACAAATGGGCGGGTATTATTATCCGTACAAATATCGTTGGGATTGAACTTTTCACATAAAAGCAATTGTCCAGGGGCTTGAATAATATCGCCCAGTTCAACCACATCTTCATTAATCGCGCCAGTAGCTGTGGCTAACTTAAACACTGACCCCGGAGGAAACTCAGCGGAAATGGCATTGTTCAACAATGGTTTGCGTGGATCCTGACTCAATTGCTCGTAATAATAAGCGGGAATAAAACGTACAAAACGATTATTCTCATAACTTGGATAGGATGTCATGGCAAGTATTTCGCCCGTTTTCGGATTCATGGCAATAATCACCCCGCTGGATATGCGAATCGTGTTGAAATACGTATTCCAAAACCGAATCTCCTCCAACAGCGTAGCCTCGGCGGCGGCTTGTAAACGAGTGTCAATCGTCAAATAGGCATTATGCCCCGGAACTGCCGGGATCGGGGGTTCGAGGTTGCGAAGTTCCTGCCCAGCTACATCTATTTGGACCACCCGTAAACCGTTTCTGCCGGCAAGAATATCCTCAAGGGAGGCTTCAACCCCTGAGTAGCCAACCTTGTCACGATTGGGAATAAATCCCTTCGCGCGTAACTCTGCTTCCTGAGAAGCCGGGATCGGGCCCAAAAACCCGATCAAATGGGCTGTGAGCGAGCCGGTTGGATAATCACGTATCGGTTCAACCTCGACCTGCACTCCCGGCCAGTCAACGGACTTCTCTTCCACAATTCTGGCAATTTGCTCAGAGAGATTACACTTCACTTTAACAGGGCTATAGGGTGCCAGGGTATCCTGCAAAGCCACCAATTGCGCGATCCCCGGCCCTTCCACACAAGCTGCAAACAGCTTGGCTTCCTGAAGGGATGCTTCTGTCACCGGTCCACCCACAGGTATGTCTATCAAATCCGAGAGTTCACGATAGATCCGCTGAATATCAGATTCATCTTGAGGTAAACTGGCAGGTGTGATTACGATATTATAGGATGCAAGATTACGCGCAAGGATATATCCATTGCGGTCATAAATAATTCCACGCGGGGCTGGCAGACTGACTTCATCCGTGTAATTATCAATCGCGCGTGCAGTCCAAATGGAACCTTCCAATACTTGCAGATTTATAAGCCTGAAAAGAAAACCGGTCAGCACCAAAAACACAACAAGATACACCGTGGTAAGCCGCCACGGCGTAAAACGGACAGGTCGTGAACCTATACCGCTACTCATTCGTATTGCTCTTCAGGATAAACCCAAACTGCCAGATCGCGAATAAAGGTATAAATCGGTATCGAGAAAAGCATATTAAGCAATAAACTTGGCAAAGTGATCAACCCCATAACGTCCGAGAATAAAAAGGGCGTACCGGATATTCGCAGAACTGCAAATGACAACAAATGTATAAATAACGTACCGATAAATACAACACTAAACATGGCTAATAAAGGAGCCTGCCAGATTCGTTTTTGTAATATTTGCGCCACAAAAACAACACCACAATAACCAACCACAACAACCGGCCAAGGCAGCGCGGACACAAAACCAAGCATCAAACAGATTGTAGCCGTCCAATGCCATGAAGATTTGACCCGCTCCTGCAACGCCCATGCGGACAGCAGAATCAGTGGCAGGTCTGCATAGCCGGAGATCAAGTTGATCCGACCAATTACCGACGTCTGGAGGATAACTGCCAGTCCAAGCACTGGGAAAGCGATGATATTTCTCATTTCAAAGATTATTATGGGGATGGCAGGGGTTCAAGCGGAGTAATATTCACCGGACGGAAGTTGGTAATCACCAAAACGATATCAAGGCGGGAAAAATCCAACGCAAGTTGGACGGTTGCTTCTTGGAATAATTCATATTCCAGAGTACGCAGCGTAACCACCTGTCCGATGATCAAGTCGGATGGATAACCGCCTCCCAGACCGGAGGTCAGAATGAGGTCGCCTGATTCCACAACTGTATTCTGCGAGATCATATCCAGCGAAACGTCACCAGTTACAGAACCCAATGCTACGGCATTGGTTTCAGCGTTCTGCAAATAAACATTTATTGAAGATGCAGGATCCGTAATCAATTGCACACGAGCAGCATCAGCGATGACCGCATCAATACGTCCAACCAATCCCTGATTCGTCACAACTGGCATCCCGCGCTGAATATCGTCATTTGAGCCGCGGTTAATAATAATATAATGCAAAAACGGACTTGGGTCACGTCCTATCACTGCAGCCGCTTTATACGTACTTTCAGGATTTGACCGGGAAAAATTCACCAGCGCCGCAAGAATCTCGGTCTCATTCACTCTTTGTTGAAGTTCAATAACCTGAGTCTGTAACTGGGATACTTGCGTTTCCAATTCCGTATTACGCATCCGCAGGGATACTATGTCACGCGGCGCGGTCATGAAATCCTGCAACCCAATAAAGCGCGAGGAAAACCATGTTTGAATTTCTATCAATACGGAACCAACCTGCCGGGAAGCCGTCCCAAAGAAACCGCCCAGAGAAAGGGCCAGAATCCCCCCGACCACAAGGAAAATAATCGTCGTTTGTAAAGAGCGGGAATTCATTATTTCATCTGTCTCTGATAAAGAGATTGCCAAAGTATTTGTTATCCAACGTGACGCGTGCTTCCACGTTCCAATCCAACCAAGTACCGCCCAAGAACATCCAAATCATCAAAAACCATGGCCGCGCCGCGCACTACGCAAGTAAGCGGGTCTTCCGCAACCCAAACACGCAACTTTAATTCATCTGTCAAGCGTTCCGCCAAGCCCTGCAATAGCGCACCACCACCTGCGAGACAAATGCCGATATCCATTAAGTCAGCAACAATTTCGGGGGGGATTTCATCCAAAGCATCACGCACAGTATCAATAATAACTTGTACGGATGCGGAAAGGGCTTCACGCATTTCAACGGAGGAAATTTCCACTGTTTCAGGCAAACCTGTAACAAGATTGCGACCCCGCACTTCCATTGTTCTTTCAGGTTGTAGAGAATAGGCGGAACCAATCTGCCATTTGACCTGCTCTGCAATGCCTTCACCGATCAACATATTGTATTTGTTGCGAAGGTACTGCACAACATCCTGGTCCATCTCATCTCCCGCGACGCGCAGGGAGCGTGATGCAATCACACCGCTCATGGACATCACTGCCACTTCGGTGGTGCCACCGCCGATGTCAACCACCATTGAGCCGCGAACCTCTGCAATTGGCAGGCCCGCCCCAAGCGCAGCAGCGATCGGTTCTTCGATCAACAAAGCTTGACGTGCGCCAGAGGCCATCACCGCATCGTAGACGGCGCGCTTCTCCACTTCGGTCACCCCTGTCGGAAGACCCACGATCACACGCGGACGCGGAAGGGGGACTATGCTCTGTTCATGGACTTTTCCGATGAAATATTCAAGCATGATCTGAGTTACATCAAATTCAGAAATGACACCATCCCGAATGGGGCGCACAACGATTACATTCCCCGGGGTGCGTCCAACCATTTCTTTCGCTTCAAGGCCAATTGCCAAAGGTTGTCTTAATTTCTTATCAACGGTAACCCAGGATGGTTCGTTAATAACAATCCCTTTACCGCGAACGTGAACGAGGGTGTTCGCAGTGCCTAAGTCAATGGCAATGTCCAGAGAAAAAAGGCCTAACAGCCAGTTAATAGGGTTGAAGGCCAAAATAAGGCTCCTAAGTGAGATTTCATATCAAACAAACTATACGGTAACCATTATACCATGAGCATTAAAATTGGATTTCGCATCCGTGCGGGCTGAAGGAATGTTCAGGTATAAGCAAATGCCCTCGGCTGACAAGCAGGCTCCGGCATCGGCCGGAAGCTGTTTTGTTTGCTATAATCGAAAATATGAGTCATAACATCCCATTGGTTATTGGTATCGCAGGCGGATCAGGTTCTGGCAAGACAACAGTTGTTCAGGAGATTCTCAATCGAGTCGGCGCAGATAATATTGCTTATCTTCAACACGACTCCTATTACAAAGACCTAACTCAATTACCCCCGACATTGCGGAAGAATGTAAACTTTGACCATCCACATTCCCTCGAAACCGAATTACTGATCGAGCACATCGAATCATTACGTGACCTTGAGCCTGCCGAGGTCCCGATCTATGATTTCGCCACTGACAGCCGCACCAGCCAGACATTCACAGTCGCACCGCGCAGAGTGATTCTGGTTGAGGGTATCCTCATCTTTGCTGAGCCTGAACTAAGAAAACTATTTGATGTAAAAATATTCGTGGACACAGATGCGGATGTTCGATTTATCCGTCGTTTACAACGCGATATTTCTGAACGAAGCCGCACAACAGAATCTGTGATCAAGCAATACCAGTCTACTGTGCGGCCTATGCACCTTGAATTCGTCGAGCCGTCAAAACGTTATGCAGATGTGATCATTCCGGAAGGCGGATTCAACACCCCCGCGATGGATATGATCGTAGCAAGGATAGAAACTTTGTTGAAGTAAGGACTGGGTTTATCCCTACCTCTTATGCAAATATAAATGGGCGACCATAGGGTGGCCCCTACAAAAAAAGGAGATTAAAGAATGGCAAAACAATGGAGTACACCACCCGCAATGCAGATCGACCCGAAGAAGCAATACAAAGCGCACATGGAAACCGACAAAGGAACAATGGTCATTCAATTATTCGGAGATAAAACCCCGATGACCGTGAACAATTTCGTTTTCCTCGCGCGCGAAGGTTATTACGATGGCGTTATCTTCCATCGTGTGATCGATAATTTCATGGTGCAAGGTGGCGACCCCACTGGCACAGGCAGAGGCGGACCTGGCTATAAATTTGGCGATGAATTTGACTCCAGTTTGAAACATGATAAACAGGGTATTCTCTCCATGGCTAATGCAGGACCTGGCACAAATGGTTCGCAGTTCTTTATTACCCACGTCCCCACACCCCACCTAAACGGGAAACACACGGTCTTTGGGCAGGTTGTGGAAGGAAAGGATGTACTCATGTCCATCCCAGCGCGCGATCCGGGAAATGTCAAAGCACCGGCAGTGAAGATCATCAGTGTCACCATCGAAGAAAGTTAAGGGTTAGAAAGTTGGAAAGTTGAAAAGTTCAAAGGTTAATGAGTCAAAAGGGAATGCCTTTCAACCGAAGAAAGCACCGAAAGGCTCAAAAGGTAGGACTTCTTCAAAGAAAAACAATGCAGCAGTTAAAGACCAACCTGCAAACCTTCCAACCTTAAAACCTATAACCAACACAAAACCTGCCAACTTCGGCACAAATATTTTACGCATTCTGGCGATTACCGCAGTCATTGGAATCACTGTTTATATTTACAGCGTCCGTGAGCGCGTGGACGATTTTGCTGAGTATGGCTATCCCGGCATTTTTCTGATCGCCTTGATGGCAAATGCGACGGTTCTTTTACCTGCGCCAGGCGTAGCGGTGGTATTTGCGATGGGAAGCATCCTCAACCCCATCGGGGTGGCACTCGCCGCAGGGACAGGCGGAGCAATAGGCGAACTTTCAGGTTATCTCGCGGGTTTCAGCGGACAAGCGGTTGTCGAGCGAACTGACGTTTACAATAAAATCAGCCCATGGATCGAGAAATACGGCGGCTGGACAATTCTGGTGTTATCCGCCATTCCCAATCCATTCTTTGATATAGCAGGCATCGCGGCAGGCATCGCTAAAATGAAACTTTGGCGCTTCCTACTCTTTTGCTGGGTCGGACAAATTATCAAAATGGCGATGTTCGCATTTGCAGGCGCATATTCAATTGATTGGATCGCAAGTTTCTATAAGTAGGTAGTTTAATGCAGGCCACGTTTGAATCATGACCTGAAATTATATAAGGAGAAAAAAATGAACAGCTACAATAAACTGGATCTTTATATAGACAGAAACCTTGATAAAAGCCTTGAGGAACTCAAGCGCTATGTAGCCCAACCCAGCATCAGCGCGCAAAATTTGGGATTAAAAGAATGTGCAGCCTTGGTTAAAGAAATGCTGGAGAAACGCGGTTTCAAGGCAGAGATCATGGCAACAGAGGGCGCGCCGGTAGTCTTCGCTGAACGTAAAGGTAAAAGCGCTAAGACCCTGTTGATCTACAATCATTATGACGTCCAACCTCCGGAGCCATTGGAGTTATGGGAAAGCCCTCCTTTTGAACCCGAGGTCCGCAACGGGAAAATGTACGGACGCGGTGTCAGCGATGATAAGAGTCATCTCACTTCGCGTTTGTATGCCATCGATGCCATCCTTGCAGATAAAGGTGAACTGCCATGCAACATCAAATTCATAATCGAGGGTGAAGAGGAAACAGCCAGCGTTCATTTGCATGATTTCATCTCAAAGAATCTTGAAAAGCTGAAAGCGGATGCCTGTATTTGGGAATTTGGCGGCGTGGATCATCGTGACAAACCCATGCAGTATCTTGGATTACGGGGTATTTGTTACGTAGAATTATCGGTCACTTCTCTCAGCACCGATGTCCATTCGGGGTTGGGTGGCAGTATCCTGCCCAACGCGGCCTGGAGACTCACTTGGGCACTGAACAGCCTGAAGGGAGTGGATGAGCGCATCCGTATCCCCGGCTTTTATGATGATGTGATTCCACCATCTGTCCGTGACCGCGAGTTTATGGACAAACTTCCAGATGTGGCTGACGAATACAAATCACGTTACGGCGCAAAGGAATTTATTAAAGGATTGAAGGGCGGCACTGACCTGAAAATGGAAGAGGTCTTCGTGCCAACCTGCACCATCTGCGGCTTGACCAGCGGCTATCAAGGCTCCGGCTCGAAAACTGTGCAGCCGGCCTTCGCTTCTGCCAAAGTGGATTTCCGCTTAGTGCCAAATCAAAAACCTGAAGACATCTTAAAGAAACTTCGCGCTCATCTCGACGCAGAAGGATTCAGTGATGTGAAGATAGATTTTCTGGGAGGCGAACCTGCCGCGCGTACAAACCCTGATGATCCTTTTGTGAAAATCGTGGTGGACGCCGCTGAGGAGGTGTACGACGCAAAAATGGAAATTGTGCCAATGATCGGCGGCTCTGGGCCCAACTATCCGTTCGTGCATGACCTGGGCTTGCCCGTTGTAACGATGGGACTCGGCTACCCTGACACGAAAGCCCACGCCCCCAACGAAAACATCCGCCTGGATTTATATTTACAGCACGCCAAACACATGGTGCGTGTGATCAAAGAATTTTCAAAGTAGCGAAATCGAATTCGCAGAAATATATGTCGCTAAAAATCATTGTTCCCTGCGACATTTTATAAATTTCTCACTTTAAGCAGTTTCATGTTGAGCAAAGCGAAACATCTCCTATTTCAGCATAAAAAGCCCTTCGCTCCGCTTACATCGTCCCGATGTCCTTCGGGAGGAATCACAATTGGGTGGGCAGGGTCAGTTTATGATTAAGTGACCTATTTCACTCCGAATAAGTGACGTTCGTTTTTTCAATTCTGCTTATAATATGTTTACAACAATTTTCACAAATAAGATTCTCAACCCATCTGGAGGCAAAAATGTTTGTCGGTGAAAGAATGTCACACCCAGTTATTTCAGTCTCACCTGAGACTCCCATCCACGACGCGTTGGTTATGTTCAAAAAGGAACATATCCGTCGCGCGCCTGTTATTAAAAATGGAAAGTTAGTTGGCATAGTTTCCGAGCGTGATCTGCTCAATGCATCCCCTTCCCCCGTAACCAGCTTAAGTGTCTGGGAGATGAACTATCTGCTCAGTAAAGTGACCGTGAAACAGGTCATGAGCAAAAAAGTCAAGACCATTGACGTAAACACCCCCATCGAAGAAGCCGCGCGCATTATGGCAGATTCCAAAATTGGCGGCGTGCCCGTCATGCGGTCAGGAGTCATAGCCGGTATCATCACAGAGACAAACCTATTCAAGATTTTCCTTGAACTGATGGGCGCGCGAGAAAAGGCGATTCGTGTTACTGCGTTGGTGGAAGATAAGCCCGGTCAACTTGCAAAAGTAACCAAAGCCATTGCGGAAGCAGGAGGAAACTTCATTTCATTTGGCATGTTCTCAGGTCCGGATACCAGCACCAAAATGCTCACATTCAAAGTGGCAGGCATGCCAAAAGACAATGTCAAAAAGGCTCTTGAGAATATAGTGAAGAAGTTCTGGGATATAAGATTTAGTTAATCAAAAAATCCGTTGCTCAATTCAAGCAACGGATTTTTTATATCCAATATCAACGACGCGGTATTCGAGGCTTCGTAGTGTTCCGAAGCGATACATCCCGACTTCGTTCAGTACGATCCTTTGTGCGTGATCTCTCATTAGGGACAAGTTTGGGGCGATCCGTTATGCGAACACGTCCGTTCGGAATCTGTTTTAGGTGATCTGTCGGATGACGGCGATTATCACGAAGTGGTTCACTGTGGGTTTCCCGCATCTTTCCTTTATCCCCTTTTAGTTCTAGCACTTCATTTTCTGTGAGGTATCGCCACTGACGTGGCTTGAGGCTGCCTAATTTTAGTGTGCCAATTCGCAGGCGGATGATCTTCACAACAGGCAATCCCAACAATCTGCCCACATCACGGATCTGACGTTTCTTGCCCTCTCCCATCACAACGCGAATCCAAGCACCTTTGCCGGAAGTTGATAGAAAATTTACTTCTGCGGGTGCGGTCTTATCCCCATCTTCGAGAACAACACCACGGCGCCAGGCATCCATCTGTTTTTCATCGGGACGGCTGGCAACCAGCACGCGGTACTCTTTTTCATGCCCATACCGCGGATGTGTTAATTTGTTGGTCAACTCACCATCGTTGGTCATCAGAATCAACCCTTCCGAGTCGAAATCCAGGCGGCCAACGGGATAAAGATGCCCTTCGACAGGAATCAAATCCCGTACTGTTTCGCGGTCATCTTGCCCTTTAGCGGCGGAAATCACATTGCGAGGTTTATACAAGGCAATGTAAGTCAAGGACTCAGTTTGAGCCAGTGTTTTTCCATCCACCATAACTTTATCAACCGAAAGGTCAGCTTTTTGCCCCAATACAGCAACCGCGCCATTCACGCGCACGCGCCCGGCGGTGATGAATACTTCGCAGGCTCGGCGAGAACCATATCCCGCCTGAGCGAGCAACTTCTGTAAACGTTCCTGCATAAAATAACTAACCTTTCAATAATTGTGTTTGTTCGGATTCCACTTCCGCAGGCGCGGCCAGCGGTGGCAATTCAAGGATCGAACTTAAACCAAAGTGCTGTAAAAATTCAGGTGTGGTCGAATATAAAATTGGACGGCCTGGTCCCTCGGTGCGCCCCGATTCCAGAATGAGTCCCTTGCTCAACAAACTTTTCAGCATGCTGTCACTATTCACGCCGCGAATCGAATCGACCTGCGGGCGAGTGGCTGGTTGTTGATAGGCAATAATCGCAAGGGTTTCCAGTGCTGCGCGGCTGAGATGAGTGGTCGCTTCCAAACCAAGAAAAAGCTCAACGAGGGAAGCCAGCTCAGGCGCCGTGGTCAATTGCACTCGCCCTGCATTTCGCTGTAGCGCCAGGCCGCGGGTTAGGAGCGAAGCGTCAAGTTCCATCAGCCCGCGCTCGATCACCGAAGAAGTCACATCCAAAGCCGCCGCAAGTTGACCGACTGGTACAGGCTCCGCAGAAACAAACAACAGCGCCTCGATTTTCGCCGCAAGACTTAATACAGTGTTTGAAATAGATTGAGAGTCGCTCATGCTATAATTACTCCACTAAAAATATTCATAAATCAAAAAGAGTTTAAATCATGAATAAATCCAAATATTATCCATCCATCATAACCTTGATATTTGCATCAATGGCATGTTCAATCTTCATTGGCGGACCCGAATTTCCCGCTCAAACTGTGTCATACTCGCCAGAGGAAGTTCAAACCATGCGCCTGCAGTTTGAGCAAGCTTTGATCACCGGCGCGGAAACTGGAGTTGTCACATTGCAGATTACCGAAGCCCAGCTCACAGCCTACATGGCGGAAAAATTATCACAAAACACCAACCCGCCTTTTACAGATCCGCAAATATTCCTTCGTGACGGTCAAATGCAAATGTACGGCAAAATCACAAGGGCCTGGTTCAATGCAAACATGTTGATTACCATGAATGTCGGCGTTGACGAAACCACCGGACAGCCAAAGATCGAAATCGCATCGGCAGATTTCGGTCCCATCCCAGCCCCTGAAGGCATCAACTCTGCAATCAGCGCGATCATTTCGGAGGCATACACCGGCACACTCGGTCCCATTGCTGTTGGCTTCCGCCTTGAATCCATTGCAATTGCTGATGGGATTATGACCCTGACCGGCCGAATCAAATAGCGGCTGGATTATACCCGACATGCCTCGTCTCGCACTTTCGGCTGTGTTTAATCCTTCGGCTTCGCTCACATCGTCCCGATGCTCTTTCGGGAGGACTCGTCCTAGCCTGCTCTTGATCCTATCAATTTTTTTTTGGCTGACGGTTTCCTGCCGCTCTCCGCAAATCGGCGAGGAGATCGCCATCACCATCAAAGCGGATGGAACAACACACGAGATCAATCTTTCGGCAGGCAGCACTGTGACTCAAGCCTTGCAAAGCGCAGGTATCGTGCTGGGCAACCTCGATCGCACTGAACCTCCATTTTATGCAATCCTGAGTAACGGTGACAATATCACATTAACTCGTGTAGTTGAACTTTTTGAAACCGAACAGGTTGTCCGGCCATTTGAACGGCAGATTGTCCGCAACGAAACCCTGCCCGAAGGAGAGACCAGGCTCGTACAAGCTGGTTTGAACGGGTTGGAGGAAATAACCTACCGTAGAATTCTCGAGGACGATGTTGAGATCAGCAAGTCTGCTGTAAAGACCGTTGTATTAATTGATACATTACCTGAGATCGTAATGGTCGGCGCGCAGGCGTCTTACACGCCCTTGAACATACCCGGCACATTGGCTTATCTGGCTGGAGGCAACGCCTGGGTCATGGAAGATTCGACTGCAAACCGGCGCATCATTGTCAGCACGGGCGATCTGGATGGACGCATCTTTAGTTTATCCCCAAACGGTGAATATCTGATATTCACTCGAAAATCCAACAAGCCGGCGGACGAAGAAATTAATACATTATGGGCAGTGCGGACAAGAAACCTTGACCCAAAATTGATCTCATTGGAAGCATCGAACGTGGTGCATTTCGCAGAATGGATACCCAACACAAACTCAGTCGCGTATTCCACGGTTGAGCCGCGCAGTGCTGCGCCCGGCTGGCAGGCAAATAATGATCTATATCGAGTCAGTATTACGGGAGGCACTCCGCGTAAACTATTGAGTACAAGTAGCGGCGGGGTCTATGGCTGGTGGGGAATGTCATT
>DATEDD010000296.1:0-8508 GCA_035286565.1 Anaerolineales bacterium | reverse complement strand
ATTGCACTTTTCATTGACCAAATCTTCGATAATATTGTTTCCCCCCGTATTCTTTCGGACGCGCTTAAAGTTCACCCTGCAGCAGTGCTGGTTGCTGCCATTATTGCGGCAAATTTACTTGGCATTCTCGGTGTGGTTGTTGCTGCACCCATTCTAGCCACCGCCACGCTCTTATGGAAATACACCATGCGGAAAATGCTGGATTTGGATCCTTGGCCAACCGAGGAACTGCATCAACCGCTGCCTTCCCCAGGATCACGCCTTCGCGTTTTGATCCGCCGCTTCTTTCGTACCCTCAGCCTGAGACTAAAAAAGAGGAAGTGAATCTGCCCGTATCATTCTAGTACAAACCAAATCAATCAAGGAGTTAATCAATGAGTAACAATAACAACGAACCTCGCACCAACACCATCGCAGAGACTGAAAACTTCCTCGCCTGGAAAGCCGAAGAACCTGATGGTGAAGTTACCTATCATATCGAAATGAACAATGTCACAGTCCACTTCTTTGAAGAAGAATGGACTGAATTCCTGCAGCTGGTGCAGGAATTAAAGTAACAGAGACGGAGTCTGAAAGCCTATCGGGCTCCGTCAACAATTTGTGGAGATGATCGAATGAAATTATTCCATTTTTTATGCAGAGTGGGATTCAGTTTATCCATCGCATTTGCCATCAGTTTTTCTGCTGCGGTTATATATTTTGATTATAACGAATATACCCGCAGCATGGATCGCATCTCCCTTGTTGTTGTCCCGACCCTTGCAATTGCGTTCCTCCTGTTTGAAATATTTCCAATATTCTGGGCTTGGTTCACGCGAAGGCAGTTTGATATTCTATTTACGTTCGGATTATTCTCCCTGCTCGCTGCAATTGAGACCGTATTGTCGGTTGGAACATCGCGGATTTATTACCTTGGAACTTTTGCATTTGCGCTTGCGCTTTTCACCTTGATACTGCCAGCCGCACAACCCATGGAACGTTTGCGCCTGTCTCATTCCCCCTGGCATTATCTGATCGGGTTCTTGTTGAGTTTATTTTTCACGTATGGAGCCATGGGGTTTTTGAGCGGCACGCTGGATGGTAGATTTCACATCATTGTTTTTTCAATGACGCTCACCGTCCTCGGCAGCGTTGCTGGATATTACCTCGTCCGACGGGCCGCACGATCCCTAAAGGATGGGTTTCTCAGTAATGGATTGAACATCTTTCTTGCTTTTATCCTTCCGTTATTTGTAGCGGGTATTTTTTACATAAGTACCCAGTTTCCTGCCATGTTCAACCCCTGGTACTTTCAAATTCCTGCTGAATGGCTCGATCTATATCTATCCAGCGCCATTATTGCCGGAGTCTGGGGCATCCCTTTACTTGAACAGATCGAGACACGAGGCATTTATCAATCCTTTAGGAAAACCAAAGCCTTTTCATTTATTAAAGAAAACCTGCCCGGTTTCTACGCAGGCGCAATGTTTTTCCTGGCTAATTTGGTGCTGGCACGCACCTTTAATCATCCCACCTTTAGTTTGAACAGCGTTGTCTTTGAAGCAGATGCGGGACCCTGGTTAGCCATACTTGGTTATCCCGAAGGATTTAATGTCAATCGAGCGGTGCACCCACTCGTGTT
The DNA here is from genome assembly GCA_035286565.1 of Anaerolineales bacterium. Taxonomy (GTDB): domain Bacteria; phylum Chloroflexota; class Anaerolineae; order Anaerolineales; family Villigracilaceae; genus Villigracilis. Next base: position 6,887 of record DATEDD010000296.1, on the reverse strand, counting down.
GATCACTCTTCGTCCCTTCGTTCGTTTGATCGGCTTATTTGTAGGGGAAAAATGGTTCCTCGCCCCCATGATCGCAATCGCGGCGGTCAGCGGCTCAGCCGTGCTTATGGGATGGATATTCGTCAAACGCGCTGCTCATAAAGATACCTACGCCTTTCTCTTTGCAATATTACTCGGAACAACTGCTTCGCATCTGCTCTTCGGTTCACTCACAGAAACTTATGTATTTGGAATGGCGTCCCTGATCTTCTTTTTCCTCCTGATCCAGGCAGACGAAAAACGTTTTTCGATTCTGGTTCCGGCAGGTTTGCTCGTTTTTGGTGTTACCATCACCAACTTCGCGCAAAGTATGATCGGCTTGTTCTTTAAGAAATTCGGCTTTAGGCGGCTTGTATATTATGGTGTAGTCGTACTTGCAGCGGGAACTGCCTTGACGGCATTTGTCAGCATGTTATTTCCGGGCAATCAATCCTTCTTTTATGTGCCGGAGGATATATCCTTTGAAGCTCGTTTTACACAACCCGTTTACGCAAGTCCGACTGAAGGGCTGGTAAACCGGGTAAAGATTGTTGGCAGAACCATATTTTTATATGGTGTGCTGGCTCCTACACCCATCGAAGTCTTTACAGGCAAACAGGCAGGCAATCCAATGATAAACCTCAAAACTTATCATTATAAAGATGACATCGTCGCATGGTACCATGGAATGGCAAACATCCCTCTTGGTTTCTGGCTTCTTTTACTTGCTGTATCTGCCATATTTTTTCTGAAGAATATTCGCTCTCAAGATACGCCGCTCCTGCTTGGCTTGTTGGGCAGCATTGCTTTTAATTTTTTCCTGCATATGAATTATGGAACTGAGCTCTTCCTGTACACGCCATACTGGACATTTTTAATCATTTTTTTCATTGCCGTCTCCCTAAAAGAACTGGCGGAACGCGCCTGGTTCAATATTACCCTGACTGTTTTTCTGCTGATGGTTATGGCAAACAACGCCAGATTCATTTTTATTATTCTGCACGCACTCGCGCCTTATTTCGGGAATTGACCAGACTGGAGACTGTGCGCCACATGAATACACGCCCTTTCTTTGCCTGGTTAATAGGTGTCCCGTTCAGCTATTTTATCGTTGGATTCCTAGGTAAATCTTATTCCTTTGATCATGAGATTATTCCACCTGTCATCTTTCTCCATTCCTGCCTGAGTATGTATTTATATCATGTGCTCGGCAGGGCGAGAACGCAATTGCATTCTAACCCCATTGATTTTGGGATGATGATCACGCTCTTTGGCATTCTCTCTGGTTTCACGTTGGTTATATTTAAGATGGCGGAGGACTTTCCTGGTTTATTTAGTCCGGTTTTTAAATATCTAACAGCAAATCAGTTGATTATGTTTGTTGTAGCACTTGGCATATCCTTGCCCTTGTCTTCCTGGATCCTATCTCACATCAGTAATGGAAGGTTTCGCCATTCCATAATTGTTAGGCTGATAGATCAAAACCTCGCTGGACTGATTCTTGCAGGGTTTTTATTTTCCACCTACCTTATTTTAGTTTCCATCTTTAACCAACCAGCGTTTGATGTGGACGATATTTTCTTTGACGCAGACAGCAATCTGTGGCGCTGGCGCTTTGCAACGCCAGATTACCGTGATTATTACTGGCGCTCGGTACACCCTTTTGTGTTGATCATTATCCGCCCATTGGTTGCGCTGATCGCTTTCTTCCTTAAAGGGGACAAACTTCAAGCCACCTTTGTACTGGTTGCTTTTATGGGTGCGCTGTGTGTTTTTCTGGTCTGGTATTTTGTAAAGCATGTTGTCGGTAATTCGTTGTATGCTCTGCTCATCGCTTCGGTGTTTGGCGCATCTGCAGCGCAACTTGTGTTTAGTTCGCTAATCGAGACATATATTTTTTTAGCCGCAACAGTCCTGGTTTTCCTTATTTTGTTGCTCAAGGACAAGCCGCTCTTTCTCCTGGTTATCACCGGACTTGTCGCTTTTGGCATTACCATCTCGAATTTTGGGCAAACTGTCATCGCACATCTGCTTATCAAGCGTGACATCAAACGATGGGTCAAATACGGTTTGATCGTTGCCGTGCTGGTTGTCCCATTAACCCTGCTGAATAATTTTGTGTATCCAAATTCCCAACCATATTTTTTTGATCTCTCCTCCTATGAAGGTGAAGGACACAATTCTTTTCCCCCAAGCATTCAGCGTGGTGAGTATTTAGCGCGCGTGATGTTCCTGCACAGCATTGTTGCCCCTGAACCTCTCATCCTTGAAGAAGAGATACCCTTCCTGAAAGTCTGGATGTTCAGGGCTTCGATCAAAAAAGATCCCATGCGACTGGCAGAATATACAAACTGGTTCGGCATATCGGTTGCGATGATTTGGTTTTCTTTGATGTTGGTGGGAGGACTATTATTCCTGAAAAACTTAAGAAAGCAGGATTACCACTTCCAATTTACCCTTATCTTGATCCTGTTATTCAATTTTGTGCTTCACCTGCGGTACGGAAAGGATGTTTTCCTTTATTCAACCAATTGGACTTATGCCGTCATTTTATTCCTTGCCCTGGCATGGGAGGAACTCGCCAATAAAAGGTGGTTTCAAATTTCCCTGCTTGTTTTTGTTGCGCTTTTGTTGGTGAATAATTCGCAGTTGATATATACCATGTTGAGCGTCTCGGCCTTGCATATCAAATGATCATCATCTATCAGTTAAACAAAAAGAGGTGCGAAAACTGGACAATAAAAGAATGGAGTCGCCAATGACTCAAAACCGCCCTACAAGGGGGTGGAAAAGCTGAATTGATCCTTGATTGGACGAAGAGAAACTACATGGTGAGCGGCGTCGAACCATCCTCCCAGGTCAGGATTGGGATATGGAGATCGAGAAGACCTGAAAGTTGTTTTATCCAAAAAACTTTTCGTATTCTTTATGATTGCCAACCCAAAACCAGATGACGGCGTCGTTTTCGAAAGTCCCCACTGCTCGATATCCACGTGAAATTCTTACCGCCCAAACATTCCCCTGTGGATTAATGCACTTGAAATGCAAAGATGGATGAAATGGATTCTCCGCCCATAACGCGAAGGCTTTGCGTGCCTGCTTTTTCAAGGACTCATCCAACCGTTCATATTTCTCCCAAAATAACGGAAGGGTTTGAGACTTCATAGGCGGCTGAAATCCATCGGTTCTGCCTTGCCTTCTGATACTTGTTTGCGCGCGTCCTGCCCAGCTTCATAAAGGTTTTTTTGAGTTCTGGCAAAAGATTCATCCCATGCGGACTCGTCTTCCATATCCAGTAACCACTCGCGCAAATGCTCCACGACTTGAGATTGAGTTTCCTCAGGCAGGGCTTCCATCATTTTGACAATAGTTGTAATCGCTGGAGATACCATAATTCACCTCTTCCAAAATTATAGCACGTAAAAACTCCACGTTTCCGCTTTGATTCTGCCGTATAATTTGACCAGCATAAGGAAATGGGGACATCCCCAATGACCGAAACCCGCAAACTCCGCGTATTCCTCTGCCATTCCTCGCAAGACAATTAAGAAAAAATCGGATGTCATTTTGACATCCGATTTCCTATTTACTTTCCTAACCTTGCCCGCTCCTCTTCCACCACACTCTCCTCCAACTTCTTAAACAGCGGACCAGGCTGATTCAACTTCTTCCCAGGCTGTAACTCGCTACTTCGGCTTTTCTTCCGTGACTGTCAACTTAAAATCCGCCGCTTGTTCACGCACAGCCAAACGGGGTGACAAAATTTGCGCGGGTTTCTTCCTGTTCAACTTTACGTTGAATTCGTTTGTGACAACCACGTACACTTTTACATCTTCAGGCAGTTTCGTCCCTGCCTTCAAGCAAATTTTTCCATGCTCGACGATGCCTTCGTAGATTTCTTCGCTTGGCTTATTCGCAACATGAATCGAAAGATCGGTATCGAGCGCTTTCGCCACTTTTTGCAGGAAATTCACCGAAGGATTGAGCATCCCGTTTTCAAGGCGCGAAATATTCGCCTGTTTGGTCTCGGCGCGTTTGGCAAGTTCCGCCTGCGACCAGCCTTTTTCCATCCGTAACCGCAGAATTTCGTCAGCCAAATCAAGGATCAATTTATATTTTTGTTCGGCTTCCTGATATTCAGGGTCTTTTTCAAATTTTTTAAAATAGTCGTTGGAGTTCATGATTTCCTCTTGGTTCTTTCAAGGTAATCTTTTCTGAATTCAACCGCTTTATCAATTTCGCTGTCAGGCACTTTGTCTGATTTTTTCTTGAAGCCATGAGTTATTATAAATTTTTCACCATCAAAGAAAAAATAAAGTAGACGAACGTTTCCTTGATGAGTCTTTTTACGCAGTTCCAGAATATGATTACGCAGTGGGGCAGCATGGGGTCGTTTGAGTTCATTGCCATATTCTTCGAGACGTTGAATAGACCTTCTAATGAAAACCTTTTCTTCATTCTCAAGGTCATCAAGAAATTCCTCCGTTGGGTATCTCCCATTGGCTTTCTTATAAAATTCAACAATCCATTTTTTCGGCCCCATAAGCCTCTTTTAATTTTATAGCGTATATACTATACAATTTAGCATCGCGGGATTGCGATGTCAATAGAACATCCATTCCTTTTTCCTACTTCCCTAACCTCGCCCTTTCTTCTTCGATCACACTCTCTTCCAACTTCTTGCCGCTGCACGGCACTTCGTAAACAGCGGTTATTTGCCTAATCTTGCCCGTTCTTCATCAATAACAGCTTCTTCTAGTTTTTCGAATAATGGAGAAGGTTGATTCAACCTCTTCCCAGGCTGTAAATCGCTGGGTTTCCATTGTCCTTCGGCTCCGCTCAGGACAGGCGCACGATAACGTAATACCGTATGCTCGCCGAGCGAGTCTTTGACTGTCTCGGTGTATTGCTCCCCGAAAAGCGGAGTCTCATAGCCGAAGAAGCCGTGCAGTTTTTCGCAGGTGAAAGGCAGGAACGGGGCGAACATCACCTTGAGCGAGTCTATGGCTTTGAGCGCGGTGTAGACTGTCTTCGATGCGCCTTCTTTATCCACTTTGATGGCTGACCACGGCGCGTTGACGTCAAGATACACGTTCACGGCGGTGGCGAGTTTCATCGTCTCGCCCAATGCAGAACGCAGGCGCACGGCTTCGAGTTCCGCGCCCACAGCCTTGAATCCGTTTTCGATAACGGCGAGCAGGCTCAGGTCGGAGTCGCGAAGCGTCTTTACATCCACAGAAGGAACTTGCCCCTCCCAATTCTTATAACAGAACGCCAGCACGCGGTTCGCAAGGTTGCCCCACGTTGCCACCAGCTCGTTATTGTTGCGCGCCACAAACTCAGCCCAATCCCAATCGCTGTCCTTGTTCTCGGGCATGTTCACGGTCAGGTAATAACGCAGGGCATCGGGGTCGAAACGCGTCAATGCGTCGAGTCCCCACACGCCCCAGTTGCCCGAACCGCTGATCTTTTTGCCTTCGAGGTTCATGAACTGATTGGCGGGCACATCATACGGCAGGGTCAACGGGACTTCCTCACCCGCGAAGATTTCCATGAACGCGCTTCCCGCGCCCATTAATTCGGCGGGCCATTGAGACGTGTGGAAGAAGATGTTGTCCTTGCCAATGAAGTGGAATTGCTTCGCGTTGGGATTCGTCCACCAATCGCGCCACGCATCTTTCTGACCCTTCGACTCGCTCAGGGCGGCGCCCGATAGCTGTGCCCACTCAATCGGGGCGGAGAGGTAGCCGATGACTGCTTCGAACCAAACGTAAATGCGCTTGCCTGCTTCCGTCCAGCCTTCGACGGGAACGGGGATGCCCCAATCAAGATCACGTGTGATCGAGCGGGCTTTGAGGCCTTCGCTTTCGATCTTGCGCAACGACTCGCCGATGACGGTATCGCGCATGTGCGGGGCGCGTTCCTGTAAGAACTTCTTGACCTCGGGTTCGAGCTTGGAAAGATCGAGATAAAAATGTTCGGTGTCGCGTAATTCAAGCGCGCCATCGCCAGTCTTTGCGCGCGGATTTTTCAACTTTTCGGGTTCGAGCACGTTGCCGCAGTTGTCGCATTGATCGGAGCGCGCGCCTTCGTAGCCGCAGATGTAACAGGTACCTTCGACGTAGCGGTCAGGTAGGAACTTGTCCGCGCTAGGGGAGTACCATTGCTTGCTGAACTCCTTGAAAAGAAAACCGTTCTTCTGCAAGGCAAGGAACATCGTCTGAGAGACCTTGAAGTGATTCTCGCTGTGCGTGGTGGTGAACATATCGTAGGTGATGCCGTAGCCTTTGAATACCTCAATAAAAGAATCGTGATATTTTTTATAGACTTCCTCGACGGGCCTGCCTTCCTTGTCCGCGGCGATGACAACGGGCGTGCCGTGAGAATCAGTTCCGCTGACCATCAGAACGTTATTCCCTATAAGACGATGGTAGCGCGCAACAATGTCACCGGGCAAATGGGAGCCCGTGATATTTCCGACATGGATCTCGGCATTTGAATATGGCCAGGCGATGGCGATAAGGATATTCTCGTTCATTCGTGCCTCCGTAATTCCTTTACCACGAAGTACACAAAGGACACCAAGGGGTAGGGAAAAAAACCTTTGTGTACTTCGTGCCCTTTGTGTTTAATTTTTTGTATTTACAAACAAAAAGGACGTCCGCGAAATGGACAGCCCGTTTTCGTTCAGGTAGTAAACCTAACGTGCTTTCCACTCAGCGCGGCAGAACATTTCCATTCGCATTGACATGGCCATGGTCATTGTCACCATTAGGTAAGCAGGTCTCGTATTCATGGTCAATAGTTTACTCTGTCCTGCGTGATGTAGCAAGAAGCAGCAACTCTACTAATGAACATAGTTCATATCC
>DATEDD010000295.1:0-3348 GCA_035286565.1 Anaerolineales bacterium | reverse complement strand
AGCATCATGAACAGGAAGAAGAAACTGCCCGTGTCGCCGCCCATGGTGCCTGAATCAAGTGTGCGCAGGAGTGCCATCCATGCCAATTGAAGCAGGCTCATATCATCAGGAGCATTCCCCGTGATCTTTACCAACGCTGCAACAGTAAATATGATCAACCCGGAAAGCATGAATAATGCGGTGATCAATGCGCCTGTGCCGCGCGACATATAATTATCGAACCAATATTGAAAACGTTTTTTAATAGTAGGTGATTTCATTTCTTCTCCTGACGCCTTGATATTTATTCATTATAAGAGGGTTACCCGAATTTGACCTGCCCACTTTTTCCATCTATACTTGTGATTTGGTACGTCATTGCGAGGAGCCATCTTTTGGCGACGAAGCAATCCCAACTGTGTGCGAGATTGCTTCGGGCACACCTGCCCTGGCGGGCGGTGCCAGGGAGAACAAGAGCGCCCTCGCAATGACGGGACAGCAAGTTAAGAAAACTATAATCTTTTAAAAGTAACATCAAATGGACAAGCTAAGTCTATTCAATGCTGGATTTGTTCATTTTACAGAGTGAGGTGAGTTATGTTCCAATTTGAGGGTATCGACCGCCGCAAGGAGGAGGATCGCGTCCGCGCGGAGGGGCGGCTTCCCCCCGGCCAGTCATTGACCCAGAAATTCCCCGTCTTACATTATGGGCCTGTGCCGATGTTCGATGCCGCCACCTGGGATTTCCGCGTGTGGGGCCAAGTGGAAGAGGAAAAAAGATGGAGTTGGAGTGAGTTCAACAAACTGCCTCGTACAACCATAAAAATGGACCTGCACTGTGTCACGCGCTGGAGCAAATTCGATACGACCTGGGAAGGCGTTTCCGTGAAGACCCTCGTGGAAAATGGATTGATCAAGATCAAACCAAATGCCACACATGTCATGCAACATGCCGAATATGGCTTTACGGTCAACTTGCCGCTTGAGGTGGTCTTGCAGGATAACTTCCTGCTGGCGACTCATTTTAACGGTGAGGCGATCACGGCCGATCACGGCTATCCATTGCGAGGCATGGTGGGCTTTATCCCAGGGCGTGAAGACCTTGAAACTCCCTATTTGTGGAAAGGCGCAAAATGGATCAGGTCTTTGGAGTTTATGTCTTCTGATAAACGCGGTTTCTGGGAACAGGCTGGTTATCACAACCGCGCAGATGTCTGGCGTGAGGAAAGATTTGGTTAAAAGCAAACCTCCGAGTTCTTGAAGAACTCGGAGGTTTTTCTAAAAGGTTAATCATACAACTCTTTAATTTGCGATTCGGTCATGCCTTCAATGATGGTTGGCTCACTTTGTTCGGGCAGGTGTTGCTTGCCGTGAAAATCAATAATGTGACCAGACTTGGCGGCTTTGGTTTCAAGATAAAAACGATTGTGTTCATTGCCTGGCAAAATATGCGGTATGCGTTCATTGACCTGCACGCCGTGCTGTGTCAGTTGATCAATTTTCCTTGGGTTATTGGTCATCAGCCGAATGGACTGGACCTTGAGCGAATGAAGCATGTGCGCGGCAACGGCATAATCGCGTTCGTCATCACGGAAGCCAAGTGCGAGATTTGCTTCAACTGTATCCAGCCCCTGATCCTGCAAACTGTAGGCGCGGATCTTGTTGGTCAGCCCAATACCGCGTCCCTCCTGGCGAAGATAGAGCACAATACCCTTGTCCATTTCGCCGATCTTCTTTAAGGATGCTTCGAGTTGATCACGACAGTCACAACGCAGTGAACCGATCACATCGCCTGTTAAACATTCGGAATGTAAACGGACCAGCACATCTTCGGCTTCAAATACTTCACCTTTGAGGATCGCAACGTGTTCCTTGCCATCGCGGTTATTTGAAAAAGCAACGATTTGAAAATCACCAAAGCGCGTGGGTAATTCGGCAACCGCTTCGATATGTACGCAAATTTTATCCTCGCCATATCCTTCGCATTCATGGCAGCAATCTTCTTCAAGCAACAATTCAATTTGTTCGTGAGTAAATCCGGACATGGTTTCCTCATTATTAAAAACTTAAACACAAAAGTTACGAAGCCTGGTTAAGCCTGCCGAAGTATACACAAGGGTTGGGTGAAAGCGCAATTTTCAGAGTTTGTTCCCCTTGGTAACCTTTGTGTCCGATGCGTTTAAATGATTTTGTATCGCAGAAAGACCCCGCCGTCTTCCCATTTTTCGACATCCATTAATTTCAACTCGATGGCCGCGCTGCGCTTCAAGCCGGGTCCATCGGCAAGAGTGGGGGCGCTTGCGCCGCCGAAGATCATGGGCGCAATGTATATTGTAAGTTCATCCACAAGCCTCAGGCGCAACAACTCAAAATTGATCCTCCCGCCGCCTTCCACCATCAAATGATCCACACCGATCTTTTTCAACGTGATCATCATTTGATTCAGGTCAACGCGGGGCGCATCCGCCACGAATACCTCAACACCCAGCGCACGCAAACTATCCAACTGCCTTATAGATGTTAGTGAGGTTGTAAATATTACCACTCGCGCAGGCCCAGCCTTAATAAAATCTGAGTCAAGCGGGATGTCTGCGACTGTGACGACTCCCACCTTAATGGGATTTGGTGAAAGCCCACGCTGGATCCTGCCCTCACGCAACGCATCAGACTTAACGGTGAGCCTGGGTTGCTCTTCAAGCAGTGTCCTGCCCCCGACGAGGATTCCATCCGCCGCGGCGCGCAGTTGATCCACACGCTCCTTATCGCGGTTGGATGAAATAGTAGAACCTTTGCGTTCGGAGGTATCTATTTTTCCATCCGCTGTCATGGCGATGTTGATGAAGGTGTAGGGGCGGTTCATGGGCTTGTCACCTTATGTCATTGCGAGGCGGTGTTCGTCCGCCGAAGCAATCTCCTCATCGAGTTGGAGATTGCTTCGGGCCGCGAAAACATGCGGAACAAGAGCGCCCTCGCAATGACGAAAATTTGATTAATACGAACCAGTAAAATACTTACCCAACAAGTCGCTGATATCCACGTTGACGGTCTCGCGCATCAACGCGAAGAAATCAGTGGAGGTGGCGTGCCCGTATGAGTAGCGTCTTGCGTATTCCTTCAAAAATTTCGAGAAGTTGCCATGTCCCATGCGGGTGCGCAATTCGTCGAGGAATCGCGCGCCCTGGAAATAAACAGCATTTGTATAGGTGCGGAACGAACCGCCGTTATAGATGGTTGTATCCACATAGCCCGTTGGCTTGAAAAAATCCACGCGGAATTGCCACCACCAACTGATGTTGGCGGGATAGTTATTCTCGTAAAAGATGCGTTCGCTGTAGGTGGAGAGCCCTTCATCCAGCCAGGGTTCGAGGG
>DATEDD010000294.1:0-8495 GCA_035286565.1 Anaerolineales bacterium | reverse complement strand
TTAAGGTTTTCTTGGCGGGCTTGGCGGTTCAACTTTTGGAATTTGCACGGTAGAGAAGTATTTTTATCAACCGACGACCGCTTGCTCAAACGGGCAAAACGGCTTTCTAAAAAGATTCGTGTAAAGGTAATGAACCCTTTGGATTGGTTACAGGAGATGATCTAATGAATATACAAACAATGACACCTCAACAAATCCGTGCCGCGGGATTGGCGGCGCTTTCTCGCGAGCTGGGTGCGGTGGGAATGATTCGCTTTATGCAACAATTTGAAATGGGACAGGGCGATTATTCCAAAGACCGTCACCAATGGCTTGACCAATATAGTGTGGCAGATATTGTTCAAATGCTTCCAGACCAGAAAATAGGCCACGGCGACTACACCCGCGACCGCCGAAAAATCCTGCCAAAGAAATCCGTCCGGGAAATTGGCAGGGAGATTATAAAAAAACGTCAATCCAAAGGATAATGTCATCAGCCCTCGTCAACATGCCGGGGGCTTTTTTGCGCCAGGTTTTTATTTTCTTTGCGCCCTGGCGTCTTAGCGTTAAAGCCTTGTATTTTTACAATAAAGTCACTTTATTTATGCCGGACTTTCAACTGAAGCGAAACGAAAAAATCAATTTCCGTGTATATATTTCATCTCGCGCCTTTGATGGTACACTTGTTCTATCTCTGGAATCACCAACAATCAAGCGTTTAGTAAAAATGACAAGTAAAAATCAAATTCTAAATTTAGCAATTTCGAGATACTCCGTAATATGACTATCATCGTTTCACTGGACATCGAAACCACCGGACTGGACGAAAGCCGCGACTCCATTATCGAGGTCGCGGCCGTTAAATTTAACGGGCGGCGCGTGGAGGCTGAATTCTCCACATTGGTTAATCCCGGCAAACATATCCCCGATTTCATCTCCGGCCTGACGGGCATTGATGATGCCATGGTGCGCGAGGCTCCGCGCCTGCGAGATATTGCGCCTGACCTGACCGCCTTCGTCAGCGATGCTCCCATCCTTGGGCACAACGTCAAATTTGACATTGGCTTCCTGCGCAAGGCTGGCTTGTTTCAATTTCAACAGACCCTCGATACCTACGAACTCGCCTCTGTCTTAATGCCAGCCGCAAGCCGCTACAACCTCGGTTCGCTCGGCCAGCAACTTAATATCCCGCTGCCCGCCACACATCGCGCCCTCGACGATGCGCGCGTCACGCAAGCCTGTTATGTGCGCCTGCTCGACCTGGCCGCTGAACTTCCGCTTGAGACATTACAGGAGATCGTGGAACTTGGAAATTTTGTTGATTGGGATGCCGGCTGGGTCTTCGAACAGGCCCTGCAAGCTTTAGCCAAGGAAGGCATCAAGCCCAAGCGGACGCAAACCGCCTCTGCCCACAAGCCGACGCCTGCTTCAACAACCCAAAAAGACTCTCCGCCCATACAGCGCAGTGAAGAGCCAACTCCGCTTGACCCCGAGGAAGCCGCCTCCATTTTGGAATACGGCGGGCCGTTCTCGCAATACTTTGAAGCCTATGAACACCGCGGCGAGCAAGTGGAAATGCTCAAAGCGGTCACAAAATCCCTTTCAAACGGCAACCATCTCATGGTCGAAGCGGGAACCGGCGTCGGTAAATCCTTTGCATACCTCGTCCCAGCCGCCTTGTTCGCCATCCAAAACAATACGCGCGTCGTCGTCTCCACCAACACCATCAACCTGCAAGACCAGTTAATCAAAAAAGACATCCCTGATCTGCAAGCCGCGCTCAGCCTGGATGTACGCGCCGCAGTCATGAAAGGCCGCGCAAATTATCTCTGCCCGCGCAGGCTGGAATTCATGCGCACCCATGGGCCCTCCAATGCCAATGAAATGCGCGTGCTGGCAAAGATCATCGTCTGGAAACTTGATAACCACAGCGGCGACCGCAATGAGATCAATCTGACCGGCCCGATCGAGCGCGAGGTTTGGGGCAGGCTCTCTGCAGAAGACGATAATTGCAACACAGAAACCTGCCTCGGCCGCATGGGCGGTACATGTCCTTTTCATCGCGCCAAGCAAGCCGCGCAAAGCGCGCACCTGCTGATCGTCAATCATGCCCTTTTGCTTTCAGATGTTTCCACGGGCAGTAAGGTTCTGCCCGAATATGATTACCTGATCGTGGATGAAGCCCACCACGTGGAATCAGCGGTCACCAGCGCGCTTTCCTTCCGTATGACGCAAAATGACCTTGAGCGCATGTTAAAGGAACTCGGCGGTTCATCCGCGGGCCTGCTCGGCAGATTGCTGACAGAGACGCTCAATACGCTTCGCCCTTCAGACTTTGGCCTGCTCCAGCAAAAAGCAAAACGCGCCACCGACCAGGCCTTTCGGCTTGAACAATTATCCAAAGAGTTTTTCAATGTGCTGGGTCAATTTATCGCCTTGCAGCGCGAAGGACAGCCGCAAAGCAATTATTCATGGCAAATGCGCATCGTACCCGCCACACGCACCCTGCCCGGTTGGGACGAGGTTGAGATCATGTGGGGCCAAACCAGCGAGACCATGTCACTGCTCTTGAAATCGTTGGATGAAATTTACAAAGCGCTGGGCGAAATATACAGTGCGGGTCATGAGAATGTTGAAGATGTGATGGGCAGCCTAAGCACTCTGATGCGCCGCATGACCGAAGCAGAAGCGGCCTCTTCCGGGTTGATGCACAAGCCCTCCAACGAATTGATCTATTGGGTGGAGGTCAATCCGCGCGGCGAGAGATTGTCACTGAATGCCGCGCCGCTGCGCGCGGGTCCGCTCGTGGAAAAACATTTGTGGCACGAAAAGGCCTGTGTGGTCATGGCCTCCGCCACCATGACGACGCGCGGCGATTTTCGCTACGTCCGCAATACCCTCTCCGCTGATGAAGTGGAGACCCTTGCGCTTGGCTCACCATTTGATTACGAATCAAGCACCCTGCTGTACATCGCGAATGACATACCCGAGCCAAACGCACACGGCTACCAACAAGCTTTGGACAAAGCCATTCTTTCCACCGCCAAAACCATCGGCGGGCGCATGCTCGTCCTGTTCACTTCCTATGCCGCGCTCAAGAAGACAGCCCAAGCCATTACGGGGCCGCTGGCGCGCGAGGATATATTTGTCTTTGAACAAGGAGAAGGTGCATCTCCAAACGCATTGCTGGAATCATTCAAATCCAGCGATCGCGCTGTCCTGCTCGGCACACGCTCGTTCTGGGAAGGCGTGGATGTGCCCGGCGATTCACTTTCGATGGTGGTCATCACCAAACTTCCCTTTGGCGTTCCCTCCGATCCGATCATCGCCGCCCGTTCCGAACTGTATGAAGATTCGTTCAATGAATATTACCTGCCCGAATCCATCCTGAAATTCCGCCAGGGATTCGGGCGCCTGATCCGCACGGCCTCTGACCGTGGTATTGTCGCCGTCATGGATCGGCGCGTACTCACAAAGCAATATGGAAAAATGTTCCTCCAGTCACTGCCCCAATGTACATCACGGCAAGGCCCAGCGGCAGGATTGGCTAAAATGGCTGGTGAATGGCTGGGGGTTTAATAGAAACGGAGCGCATAGAGTCCACTGACATGTGCCCGCAAAGGTAGAAAACTTTCAATAATTCTACGTCGTCTTCACTGTAAAAAAGGTTTTTACAAATTAGTTCTGTTTGCGATTAAAAGTGTGCACTAATCCGTAATCTGTTTCTGACGGATGGCTGCCAGGTCATCCATTGAAAGAAATGCATCGACGATCCTGGGTTCAAAAAATGAACCTGAGGATTCACGGATATTCTTTAATGCCTCCGAAGGTAAAAACCTCTTTCGGTAAGGACGGTCGGATATGAGCGCATCCCACACGTCAACTACGGAAAAAATACGCGCCGCAAAAGGTATCTCCTCTCCTTTCAAACCACGCGGATACCCAGTGCCATCCCATTTTTCATGATGGCAATACGGAATATCCAGGGCAGAATTAAGGAATTTAATCGGACTCAACATCTCATAGGCGTAGACTGGATGTTTATTAATGACGGTCCGCTCCACATTATCGAGTGGCCCTGGTTTAAGTAATATCCCATCTGGAATACCCATCTTTCCGATATCATGTAATAGGGCGCCACTGATGATGTCATTGATCGCCTGATCGTTTAGCCCCATCACCCTGGCGAGTTTTTCCGTCAGGGAAGTGACGCGTTTGGTATGGCCTTCCGTTTCCTTGTCCCGTAAATCTAATGCACGCACCCAGCCCTCCAGTGTGGCATGATAAGCAATCTCCAGCTCTTTTTTACTTTCATTTAATTCATCGAATAATAGCGCATTATGAATGGCAATCGCCGCCTGGTTGGCAAAGGCAGAGATCAATTCAATATTTTCCTGCTGGAACACTCCGGTCTGCGAGCGGTTGTCCACATAAATTACGCCGATCAGGTTATCCTTTATTTTCAGCGGCACGCATAAAATTGACAATAAATGATAATACGCCACACTGGCTTGCACTTCAAAGCGTGGGTCTTCCTGAGCGTTTGTAGTTAATACCAGTTCGCCTGTTTCCACCACCCGATTGACGACGGTCTTACTGACAGCAAATTGACCCTGATCAAGATCCACATGGTCGAGTCCGCGCGCAACATTGACCTTAAGACTTCCGTCGGGTTCACACAGCATGAGGAATCCGCGCTCTGCCCGCATTATTTCCACCAGCAAGTCCATGACCTCGGACAAGACCCGCTTTAGTCCCAGGGAGGAATTGACGGTATTCCCTATGCGCACCAGGGCCTTAAATTCGGAGTCGCGCGTCTCATAATCTTTCGTAACGGAACTTTTGACTTGATTAATAGTGCTCGCAACCTGAGTCAGGTCAAGCGAGACTTTGGAAGTGTGACCGCGATTTGCCTGTGCAATGCTCTTAATTGCACTGGATACTAAATTGCTTATCTCCCAAAGCTGTTCGTGAATTACATTTGAGTTAGAAGGTTGCTTCATTGTGGTTATTCCTTGTCGAATCTAAAAGGATCCAGGCGAATAAAAATCAATATCATCTTACGATTTTATTGCAAATGTGTGATTCGACAATGGCATTTATAGGTATAGATTCCACCATTGGGATACTAAGAAATGACCATCGTAAAAGCGATGGTCATTACGAAAAATAGCAGGATGACACCAAGAATTGATCAAAATCATCCGGAGTCAGTACTCCACGAAAGCGCGTAAGTGGCGTTAGAGAACGCCACTTACGCGAGGTTTACGTGATCTACTGAGAAACAAAATACGGTTCCTTTTACAATTTTGGCAGAACGATGCTCTGCTGTTTTTGGTATTTGCCTTTTTTATCCGCATAAGAAATACTGCACTCTTCATCCGCCTCGAAGAATAGAACCTGTGCCAGCCCCTCGTTTGCGTAGATCTTGGCCGGCAGGGGTGTGGTATTCGATATTTCGAGGGTCACAAACCCCTCCCACTCCGGCTCAAACGGTGTGACATTGACAATAATCCCGCAGCGTGCATAGGTTGATTTTCCCAAACAGATCGTCAATACCTTGCGCGGAATGCGAAAATACTCGATGGTGCGCGCCAGTGCAAAGGAATTTGGAGGGATAACACACACATTCCCTTTGAACTCAAACATGGATTTTTTGTCAAAATTCTTCGGGTCTACAATTGCGGAATGAACGTTGGTAAATATCATAAACTCATCCGCCACCCGCACATCGTACCCGTAGGAGGAAACGCCGTAGGATATCACTCCCTCCCGGACTTGATTATCCACAAAAGGTTCGATCATTTTATTTTCAAGCGCCATCTTGCGAATCCAGTGATCCGGTTTCAATCCCATTTTTTTCTCCTTGAGGATTTCGTCAATGTGGTGACGAAACGTAATATTTTGCTATCCTTCGATTTGCCATGATTTTATAACAAAACTCAGGATATGCGATTGTGAATTCCTGTTATATACTTAATGTCACAGCCAGCGGGCTGATTTTTATTGAATATAGGAGAATAAAAAAATGAAAAAAATATTTGGATTTCTCGGTACCGAGATTTTTCTTGGCACGCTGATCGCGCTTTTAAGCGTATTTACAGCCGTATCAGGTTATCAGGGTGCCATGGCAGATTCTGAACAAAACAAATTTGAGATTTTAGGAATGCAATCCTTGAATGACGGCAATGCTGAATATCTCACGGCCAACCAGAATATTACACAAGACTATTCATATTTTGATAACTGGTACCTAAATGTGGATACCAATCCTGATATCGCAGAATACTACCAGTTCAACTTCTCACCAGAGTTGACAACTGCTGTTGAACGTTCAGGCGAAGACAATCCATTTGATGAAGAATACTACAACGCCATGTATGCATACCCAAGCGAATTATTCGACGAATCAGACACCAACTTCGAGATCGGCTCCCAATATGATGAACGCGGTGACCAACTTCAACTCGTCATGCTCGTCATGGCGCTTGGTCTCGCCTTCGCGGCCTGGGCATCCCTGCTCGGCGCTGAAAGCAATATGCGCCTGTTATTCGCGCTCTTCGGGCTGATCACATTTGCAGCCGGGTTAATCATTTATATCGTCCAGGTTCCTACCGTGGGGGGATAACAAATAACAGGTAATAAAACAAAAAGCCGCCGCTTATCACGACGGTTTTTTGTTTTATCCGATAAATAGATTTGTGAAAAAATCCGGGACAAAAAAACCTCCAATCCCAAATCCCCATTTCAATATACAGGTCGCCGCAAAGATGATTACCCCAAACCCGATCATCATGTAATCGCGCGGCGCATAATGTAATTTCTTCAACCAGGTTCGCGGGGCTGTGCCAAAAGCCCGCAGATCCATGGCGTCAATAACTTCCTCCCCCGTGACGGTGGATTGCATCACCACGGGGATAATTAAGGGGGCCAGCCTCTTAATTCGCGCCACCAGCCCGCCCTTCAGATTATCCATTTCATAACCGCGCGCGCGCTGAGCATCCATGGTAATTACGAGATCACGCGCAAAGGTGGGCAGAAAACGAAATGCAAGATCCATCGTGAAAGACACATTGTCTGATGCACCCATCCGCTTGAAGGCCGTCCCATAAATATTGGGGTCCATGGTATATGGAATGGGTAGCGCCAGTATCGCCATCGTGATCATGCGAGTCACCTGATTGAGCGCAAACCACAATTTGGAAATCGTGATCGGCACATCCCAGCCAATATCTGTTAGAGGGATCTTAAGGGGTACAGTCAACAAAACCGGGGAGGAAATGTTGGTCACCGAGGAAGGACCGCCCCGCCCGAAAAAAAATCCATTCAAACCGACAATAAAAAACACCAAAAAACCGATGAAGAACCACGCGCGCCTGACATCTTTCCACTCGATGCGAGCCAGCAAATACAGGGTCAGCGAGACAAGAAATAGTGGAAGGATAATTCTATAGTCCCAAACATCGGGAATCGTGATGGCTAAAATAATGCACATCATAAAAATGAGTCTGGTGCGTGGGTCCAGTCGCTGAATGAATGTATCGCGAAGGCGGTACTTCCAGGTGACCAACATACTCGTTAACGACCTCTACGGGAAGCAACAGCGGCATAAGCGATCATTAAGATCGGCAGAAGGACCGCCACGACCACAGCATTGCCTAAAAATGCAGGTACAAAATAACCTACGAGGGCAGTGCCCCAATCCAGGCCACCGATGAATTTTTCAGTGACGGATGCAAACAACATGCCGACTGCAATGCCAATCAACCCCCAGGCGACGCCTTTCATAATATCTCCGCGCGCACGAAAATCATTAATTTTTGCCATGGCCAGTCCGGCCACCAGTCCCATCAGACCGTTGCCGAGGCTCCAGTTCCAATAAAAGCCCCAGCCAGTGATCGCATCACCTAGAGTATTGCCTATGAAGCCGGCCAATAAGCCAACCCAAGGACCATAGGCGGCAGCAAAAAAGATCAACACAGCAACGGCAGGTCGGAAGGTTACATTGCCTGCGGCAGGAAGGGGGAAAATATTGGTGGCCCATGAAAGTACACCGTATAATGCGGCGCCGATCGCGCCGTAAACAACCTGGCGGGTGCCAAATTCCCAAGTACTTTTGTCGTTCATGATTTCTCTCCTTTTATTGAATAGTTTTTGTCAAAAACTGACCCTGTATAGATAAACCCTGTGACTGCAAATGCGTTACAGGGAAAATCACGAGATAAATTCAGCCAAAGATGCGGCTGGCAAAAATCCATTTGTTTTGGCAAGCAACTCCAGGTTAAGACAAAGAAGCGACGTGGGTCGGACTCTGTATTTTAATAAAAGGTCAATATCCTCTAATACAACTTCTGGCGCGCCATCCGCGACCACATGCTGATCGCCAAATAGTAGAACCCGATTGGCATAGGTGACCGCAAGATCGAGGTCGTGGGTGATGAACAAGGTTGAATCGAAGTTTGCCGAGAGAATGGATTGGGAATTTCCGGATGCGCCGCAAAGCGCCTCCATAAAGC
>DATEDD010000293.1:0-17277 GCA_035286565.1 Anaerolineales bacterium | reverse complement strand
GCGCATGGGTGGCTATGACTGTCCGATTTTGACCGCCGCCCACCCATGTCGCCTGCACGCATTTGTTAGCCCGCTTCATGACCTCTGAAACTTCCTGCCACACTTCGGACATACTTTCTCGACTTTGTTGCCAGTTTTCCTGACAACAAGTTTCACGCCGAACCCACAAAAAATACATCTTGTTTTACGTAGTTCACGAAAAATCTTGGTACTGCTTCCGTGCGGTCTGACAATACTCATAATTACATCCTTTGCAAAGTGCCAGCTAACGGCTTGCGTTAGCGGCGGGGCTGACCGCACGCAAGACAATAATTTGTGCCATTCGCCACCGTGAAGGATAACCCTTCTTTGCACGCACAGTAAGCCCCGTCCGACTGCACGCATGTGTTAGGTGGCTGGAATATGACAATGCACATCACGGCGGCGGCAATCATCCCACCCGCCACAAACATTCTGACCCTGACCAATGCGGCCGCGAGCACACTGGCGCTCAACATCACAGCAGCCAACGGCTGGGGTAAACCATGTTTGGCTCCGACAAAGATGGGACGACCACGCAAAAAGCGAACCGTGCCTTTCATGCAAAAGTCGTGCCACCAATTAGTATTAGTGCGGGCAGGAAGTAGACAGACAACCGTTGCTCCTCGCAGGCTTTCCGTGTAAGCCTTTTTGACCCACACAGATTGCCGACCAAATGGCGGGTTCATCCAACACGCATGCCACTGTGACCAATCTTGCAAAAGACCATTCTCCTCAATGGTATATCTTAGTGAACACTTCTTGTTATGCTCGGAAGCACAAACATCAATCACGATGTCAAATTCAGCCTCCAACGGTTTGAAGATACTATCGGGAGTTTCCCAATCTTCTCTTGCGTGTGCAAACTTCGTATCAAATTTAGCCATAAGCCACCTAACGGTGTGCTTTACCTGCGCTTGGTGGGCTTGGATAAGGTTTGAGATGTGGATAAAACTTTCGGCTTGGAAACTGCTTTTTTAGGCGCAGACTCCCAAGCGTCAGGTGCAGGCTTTGTTCGGCGGCGTTATCATCTTCGTTTTCTTCTTCCAGGCGGCAAACTTCGCACAACTCAAATTCACCGCTTGGGCTTAGATTTGCTGGCAAACAACTACATTCATAAATACCCATTTATTTCTCACTTCTCGGCTGGCAAGGTAGCCGCCGAACGGTTCGCTTTAGTGGCTTGGCGGTTCGTAACCTTCGCAAAAAGACACACCGTACCGCCAAGTCCACTGCAAGCGTTTGTTAGACCCCGCCCCACATATTGCGAATATCATCAGGGGAGAGACCACTGGACAAAAGAGAAGCAATCATTTGTTTACTCTCTTGTTCATTGCGATACTCTGGGGTCATTTGGTGCATGACCAAGAGACCAGCCACAACATCATCGCGCTCATCGTGGCTTGACTTGCCCATCATGCGGGCAACTGCGCCGAATAAACCAGCCATTGCCATATTGTTTGGGTCATCAGAATCAATCCGCAGACCTGTTTCGCGTTCCATTCGTTCAATCAAATCACTTGCTGCGCTCATGTTTTTTCTCCTTTTGGGTGATACCCTGCCAGCAAGACAGGGGTCTAACTAGGGTATGAGCGGAGTGTACATCGTCGCACTCATTTTCAAAAATCCAGCTTGATGTACCTTTTCCGCTTTTTGTTTATTACAACATCAGGCACGACTTTCTCAAGTGCCTTTTCCAGGGCGATTTTTACCGCATCAGTCCTGCTCATTTTGTAGATCGCATCCTCATTCAATTTATCTGCAAGTGCTTCGATGCAAGGCAGGTAGTCCGTGAGATCAGGTCGGTATTTCATCTTCGTTTTCCAGCGCGTCGTGATCCTGGACGCATTCCCACTCGCGGGTGAGTGGGTTGTACTCCATCTCGTGATCGCATATCCGGCAGACGGGATCGCCGTCCGGGGATTCGGAGGGAGGGTCGAAGGTGAGGCGGGTCATGCTGGCTCCTGGGCGAGAAGGGCGCGGGCTTCTTCAGGTAATTCCACGAACATCACACCAATTGAGGTTATGTGTTTTCCGGTCCCGTTACAGACGCGGCACTCAATCATATCATCCGAAAAAACGCCTTTGCCATTACAGTAATCACAATCGCTGAAGTTGTCAGAAAATTTACTGACAAACTCCCTCAGTTTCGCATTCTCCGCTTCCAGCGCCGCGATAGTTTGTGTTTGACTACCATGCAATTCTTCGAATTTGTTCATGTGCGTTTTCCTTTTCTATACCAGGATTATAAAGCAGGAACATTGAATTTGTCAAGGGCGTTTACTAAACTGGTTTATAAAGAAGTTACAAAAATGACAGTAAATTTACTTGACAACACAATCAAGGCGTAGTAATATCAGGACATGGAAAAAAAATACCCCACCCCCCACTCCCGCCGCGTGCTGGGAAATGAATATGAACAGACCCGCCGCGAATATGCAAAGCGGGCGCGCAGCCTGCTAAAGAAAGGTTACTCGCTGAGACGGGCCGCGGCGATCATCGGGGTTAGCCACCAAACAATTAATTTATGGATGAATATATACTATCCATCAGATAAGGAGGCGGAAGGGGAAGCGTAACCAAAACACATCGCCAGCGTCATGTTGGTGATAGAATAGAAAAAGCCCGTCACGTGAATGACGGGCAGGCAACTGAGCAATCATCCTTCTCCGGGATTAGGCTCTTCTCCATCTTACCACAACTCGTGGAAAATGGGAAAGGGCGGAAAGGCAAGAATGTATCATCCCTACAAATCCAAAACAATCGAACGTATCTCCCTCGCGCAGGTTCCTGTACGCGAGATCACGCCGCAGGAGCAGCTTGACATTCTCGACAGAGAGATCAAGACGCTCCGCGGCTGGATAACTGTTTATCTCAAGGCGGGGCAGGCCAAAGAAGCTGCCACTCATCAGGCGACACTCGCCCGCTTCGAGATGGAGCGCGAGCAGATCAAGGCGCACATTTACGCAGACCCCCAGCGTGCCAAACTTGAAAAACGCCTCCCGTTTTTTGACGCTATCCTGGCAAACGACACAGAGGGAATGCGCCGATTGCTGAAAGCGGTGCGATCATGACCGACAACGATTATTTCGAGTTGATATTCCTGGAACTCTACGCACATGCCGCATTTGAAGCGGACGACTGCGACGAGAACCTGAGCGAATGGGCGCACCTATCCCGCACATTGAGTCGGGAGCGAGCCGAGCGAGCCGCCGCACGAGCGCCGCAACCGCCTCCCGTCTTTGGATCGGCGGAGTGGTTCGCAAGTGTGCCTGAAATTGAACCCTAATCACAGAAAGAAAGGAATAAACATCATGCAAAATGCAATCGTAAAAAATCCAGTTACCGAATACCTCCGCCAGCCTGACAACTTCCAGGATTTTGTCAACCTGCTTGGAAAAGATGCCGCGCCTTATGTGCAAAGCGTAATCATTGCCGCGTCCTCCACAGAGGACTTGATGCAATGCACGCCGCAGAGCATTCATAGAGCCGCCTTGCGCGCCGCGTCTCTCGGTTTATCCTGTGACCCCGCCGTAAAACAGGCATGGCTTATCCCTCGCAATCGAAACATTGCCCCGAAAGGGCAGACCCCGAAGTGGATCAAGGAAGCGCAATTTCAGCCTCATTATTTTGGGGTTTACTTCCTCGCTATGCGAACGAACAAGTACTGGATCATCAACGTTGCGCCGATCTATGAAGGCCAGCAGGTGTTTGAAAACCCATTGACCGGACTGCACGCGGTACAGGAGGAAAATGGATTTATGGGTCAGCCGCAATCCTATAACGCCGCATATTCCCGCAATGTCACTGTGCGACGCGACCAGGGCAAGAAAGTAATAGGCTGGCTTGGCTACTACAAGACCACGAAGGGGTTTGAGAAGTCCGTCTATATGTCCTGCGTCGAGATCGAAGAACACGCCATGAACTATGTCAAAGACTATTTAGACGACGACGGGAAGATAAAAAACCCAAACTGGAAAGACCCAAAGAAGCGCCCCACGATGGAAATGAAAACCGTCCTGCGTGCGCTTTTGAATTGGGCGGATAAGAGCGGCATCGAACACTCTCCGCAACTCAGGGAAGCATTGAGGGCAGATGAGCCGATTGACGTGGAGGCAGAGGATATTCCGGTGACGCAAGACCTGTCTGCACAGGCAGAGCCGGAGGACATCACTGGCGATTTGGATAAAGATTTTCCACCCGAAACCGACTTGCACCCCATGACCTACGACGAAGCGAAGCAGGTTGTCGTCAAAGTCAAAGGCGGCAAAGAGAAGTTTATGGGCGAGTTGACCAAAGAGCAACTCGATTATGTGATTGAAAAATCCATCCTGAACGAGAAAGTCGAAGCCGCCAGGATTGTGCTTGCCCATGATTTCCAGATGGAAGCCGTGAGCGCAGAACCGGAAAGCCCAAAACTTTTATAACCCTATCATCCCCCAGCGCGGTTTCTTGGCTCGCCGCGCTGGGGTGGGCAAACATGAAAGAAGGACATGATGGAAGAACAACATATTTATCACCACTCAGATAATGACGGCGCACGTATCAATGTAAAAGTTGAAAAGAATACAAAGGGTTTCAACTATGAAGCAACTATCACAGGCGCGAAAACTGTTGATGAAGCAATCGCGCTTTTGAAAGAAGCCCAGGCGAAACTTCAAGCCGAGTATGGCGGTGAAGCGGGCAACACGCCGTGAGCCTTCGCACTACCTAAGCCACTCCGCGTACCACCGGCGCGAACATGAAAGAAGGATGACATGTATTGGATGAATATTGATACAGGAAAAGTAACAGCAAGGGATTTTGACGATCCGCCATTTGGTAATTTATGGATAGAGATCACCGAAGAAGAGTATGGCGATCTTGTTCATCCCTTGGGAACTGGGCAGCAATATTCTATCTACACCCAAGAGTTTGACGACTTCTCCGACGCAGACCCCGGACTTTAGCCACAAGCGTGACCGGCGGCATGCTGGCAAATCTAATCTGATGAGATTACACAGATGATTGCAACCGCCGGCTGGCCGCCGCCCCCACCGACCAGTATGAACCACTACATAACCCTGCTGGCGGTTCCACCAGCAACAGCCCCG
This sequence comes from Anaerolineales bacterium, assembly GCA_035286565.1. Lineage (GTDB taxonomy): Bacteria > Chloroflexota > Anaerolineae > Anaerolineales > Villigracilaceae > Villigracilis. Next base: position 12,166 of record DATEDD010000293.1, on the reverse strand, counting down.
GAGCGGCGGGGCAAAACATAAGGTATTACGGGCTGGTCGAAAGGGTGCTTGGGCTGTATAGCCGTTAGCAATTCTCGATAAGTATGCCGAAGTTGCAGAACATCCAGAGACAAACAAGCCCCTACCAGCCCGCTACCACCCCTGCCGTGTGAGTTGTCTCTTATCGCTACCGACGACAACGTAATTCTAGCGAGCGGCAAGGGGAGCATAGGTCACCGAGCAAGCGGGTCTTGCAGTCTCTTGAAAACAGGCGTTTGGCTTAGTCGAGTGGGCGTGACTTGCTACATGAGAAAGGATTGACCAATGTTGGCATATATCGACCAAACACTCAAAACGCGAATGGAGAGCATTCGCATCAGCCCGCCCCGCGCCTTCTGGTGCATGGAGCACGGCTGGCGGAACAGGCACGGCGTAGACCGTGATGGCCACGGCGGGTACATCTGTATCGTTTGCAAACAGCCGATCACGAAGATCGTGGAACTCGCCGCCGCGCTGGAACAGGAGAGCACATGAGCAAGAACCCACTACTTCAAACCCTTATTTCGATGACAGGGCAAGATAATGTTATTACGGTTCACCGCCCGTTTGTCGAGTTCACAGGATCACTTGAGGCGGCAATGATGCTATCTCAATTGCTCTACTGGACATCAAGATCAACAATGGGCGGGTGGATAGCAAAGTCAGATAAGGACTGGAAAAAGGAACTTTGTCTTACCAGATACGGGCATCGAAAAGCAACCGAGACACTTGTATTGATGGGTGTGGCTGAAACACAAATAAAGAAATTCAACGGCGCACCAACCACTCATTACCTAATCCTTTGGGAAACTCTAGAAAACGAGTGGATTAGCTGGCTCCGTTCGTCTGAAAACGAACGAACGGAAAGTGCGAAAACGGACGATGGAACGTCCGAATCCGAACTTTCCTTAACAGAGACTACAGCAGAGACTACTTCAAAGATTGAGGAGGAGGACGTAACTCAAGACATTTTCAAAGTTTACCAACGCGAGATTGGTGTATTGACTAAAGTATCTGCTGACTTCTTGGAAGATGCTGAAAAGACTTACGGCCCCAAATGGGTCTGTGATGCCATTACAGAAGCCGTGAAAAACAACGTCCGGAACTGGAAGTACATCGAGGCGATTTTGAAACGCTGGAAGGCGCAAGGCAACCAAGAAGCGATGAATAAAAACGGTAAATGGAAATCCAGCAAGCCTGACCTCACCGAAATCATGCGCGAATATGCAGAGGAACATGGATATGGCAACGCATTTTGAGATAACAGAAGTCGTAAACTTAATCAAGCGTCTCCCAAACTCCCCTATTACAGACAAGATCGGACTTGACGAAACGGTACGCCTGTTCCTGGCGGTGCTGGGTGATCTACCTGCTGAAACTATAAAGACGGCGACCATCCAATACTTGAGCGAGGGCAACCCCTTCTTCCCCACTCCTGGCGCAATCCGCGATAAGGCGATGGAACTGCAAATGCTGGCTCTTGGAATCCCGACGCCTGCGGAGGCATGGGGAATGGTGCTCACGGCGCGGCAATATGTGGAGCCTGTATTTTGTGCCGAGGGCTGGAGGTCACGATCAACCGGGGATAAGGCGAATGAAGAATACTGGAAGGTGGTCAAGGAATCACGCAAGCATGATGACGAATGTACGTCCTGTCGTCCTGGTGGCTTTCAGGAAATTTACGGGCATAATGCCGTCGCTGAAACTGTGCGTCTGCTGGGGGGGCGTGACATCATTCTGACCGACAACCCCGTAGCAGACCGAGCGCGCTTTATTGAAGCATACCGCGAAGTAGTCGCCCGCGAGCGCATGAAGATGGCGATGACGCCGCGAGTATCACAGTTTATTGAACAGTCTCAACACCTGCTGGAAGATGACCAGCGCGCAGCGCTTGATACCGGCGAGAGTGCAGAACTCAGCAAGCAAATGAAACGGCTTACAGCCAGATTGGAAAAATGAAATGGCAACGATACACACGACGATGGATTTACCGCACGGCTGGCACAGATGGTTTCTGGTTCACGACGAAGCGGAAGCCGCGCAGATAGCGCAAGGCAAGACCGGATGCTACCTGTTCCAGTCGCAGATCATCAAGGCGCTGTACCTTTTAGTGCCAGAAAGTAAGGATTGACATGCCTCCCGCAAAACAAAAACGAAGTACAGTCCACAAGTGCTTCCATGCGGACTACATAAATGGGAAGTGTCTCAGATGCCGCAACAATCGCCGCTGGAAGGAATACAAAGAAAATGTCTACCCTATTTTCACGAAGAAGATCGGCGGCGTTCGTCAGGCCGGTTTTGTGCGTGACGGGCGCACGTTCCGAGAAAGGAGTTTGGCATGAACATAGCCCGATATGAAACAATGCTGCACAAGGAAGCGGATGCCGCTCATGAAGCCGCGCAGAAAAGCGGGCTGGCGACTGACTACATTGTCGCCGCGCAGTTGTACGAGAAATGCGGCGACTTCGGTATGGCTAGAGTCTGCCGCGAGGCGGCGGAAAGACTGCTGCGTGGCAAATGATATACCCGTATTACTGGCGCGTGCATACCCGCCTGCCTGAGCGTTTCGGGGAGCGTTGCAGGGTGATTGTGTTTGGGCGGCGCATGAATTCGGCGCTGGTGGAATTCGAGAGCGATAAATACCGGGTCGTGACGAGCCGGAACTACTACCGGAAGGTGAAGCCATGACCACCCCCTTTCCCGCCACTGAGACGCGCAAGCATAAGTCGCTCCTAATGACGATGTTTCTGCTTGACTTCGAGAAGGTGACAGGCCAGCGCGTGACGGTTGAACTCATACGTAGTCCTGAATGGAAAGCGATGCGGGATACGTTTGTAAATATATTCCTGCCTTTGTTGCAGGAGAAAGGAAGGCTGACAAAATGATCTACATTGCCGCACTTGTTTTAGGTGTGCTGTTCGTGTGGTTCCTGCTGCTTGCGGCTGGGCTGGGCGCGATGGCAGACCACGCCCGCGAAGAAAAGGAGCGTGAGCCGTGATTGCGTTCATTCTCGCCGCTTGTTTTCTTGCCGCCGCTGTTGTTTGGGCGGCCTATTGTGTCGCCACGGCGCCACGGCGACGTATCAGTCAATTACATAGAAAGGAATTGAAATGATAGACCCCGTTTTGATTTGTGTCGCGGCATACGTGCTGCTGTTCGCGTTCATCGTCCTGCTTCGGTGGGACGCGGGAAGGCACAAATGAGCATATTCCGGCACATTGTGGGAATAACTTGTGAGTTGCTGACCCTGGACGATCCGTACGACAAGCGCGAGCGCGTGACCCCTGCGGTGACAGACACACGCAAAGCTAAGACCGGCAAAGGGGCTGCAAACATAACCGGCAAGCGTCCAAACAGCAAAGCATACACGGTTTTGGAAGTCACGGCCAATAACTACGCAGAGGCCGCGAAGTTTTCCGAAGGCGTGACCATCGAAGGAAACGCATCCATTGCCATTGTCCATACCGGGCGCAACAAGTGGGAGATACGTGTCGAGGAATGGGACACGGATTTTACGAAATGACCACCTGCCCCCGCTGCGGCGGGCTGATGAAGGAGCCACGCGGGGATTGACAGGGGGAATTTGATTTGATAAAATAAATAAAAAAGAAAGGCAGAAACTATGGACTTAAAAAATCCTTTGACGCAATGGGAGGCCGCCCGCGTCAAGACTGAGTTCGAAGAGAAATTCGGCAAGAAACTGAAATACCGTGTGCTGGTGGGATATTCTCCCGTCCAGATCGGGGCGCGGTTCGGTGTGAAAGCCGAAGATATCGCGAAGATGGCTGGCAGGAATAACGGAAAGGAAATGACATGAAAGATATGACGATGGCAAAATGGATTGGGTTGGCGCTAAAAATAGTTCTTGCTGTTATGGTGGCTGCGCTTTTAGGATCAGAAACGATGAATTTCGCCAACTTCATCACCCCTCCTGACAAGTGGTATATCGCCTATACGATTTTCGGTCTGACTATGGGCGCATTTGCTGTATACCTATACTTGCTTTTGAAGGACGCGGAAACCTCCTTGCAAAAGACGGTTGCTTTGATTATGACCGGCGTTGGATTGATCGGAGAATTGGCAACAGCAGGTTTTGGGATGCAAATCGAAGGCTGGAAGAAGATGGGCTGGGCGCTTACCCCTGCTGATTATGACTTCATGATTTTGGCAATCCGAATTATTATGCTTGTACACGGTCTTGCTCTCCTGCTGTACTGGTTTGGTGACCGAATATTTGAAATCATTGAAGAGGCATCAGGCAAGGATATAAATAAGGATGGCAGGATTGGCAAGAACAAAGGTTCTAATCAGCGTCCCGCATACACACAGACCGACCAACAGCCGCAGCACACACTCGACGAGTTCCTGGCCGGCGCCGGAATGACCAGACAGCAGGCCCAGGCGCAGTTCAAGGATCGGGACGCGTTCATGAGAGTTGCTAGCGGGAAATTCGACTACATTAGCGGCGGGAACATGCGCCGCATGTATGGCGAGCTCATGAACGGACAAAACGCGGACCCTACCCGCGCCGCCCGTTAGCTGAGGCGGCGGAAGAGGAATATCCAGTAGTTTCGAATATACTGGCGGAAGAAGCCGAAGAAGCCTACAAAACTACTGGTGAAGAATATACTGGCGATGCTGAAAATCTACCGAGCATTGAGTTCTATTACGGAAAGGTGAAACAAAATGGACGATGGATTAAGACCGGAAAAATCTACTGGATATACACTACCTACGCCAATGGGCAAAGAAAGCGCGTTAGCCCCAGTAGAATCTACCGCAGAGAGAAGCGGATCACTAGTATTGATAGATGCCCCTATGAAGGACGAATCCTTGATTTCTACCGCCGAAGTCTCAGCTTCAAAAATACTGGCGGTGCAAGTGATGATGGGAGATTTCAGGGCATTGAAGGCAGAACTACCGGCAAGTCGACAAGCAAGCGGTAACGGAAAAATATACTGGAGCGCAGAACTACCTGGGCATACTCTCTCTATCATGGATGGAATTCTACTGGTGGACAATGAACCCGCCAGTATATTGATTGAAAAACTACTGGCGGAAGAGTGATTCAAGCCCGTATTTTTATACTGGTGCTTGTACTGGCGAGTCTTGCCTGCGGGCAGATCGTGACAACACCTATTCCCACTGCTGTAATCGCGATTACTCAGACGCTTACCGTGGCCCCCTCCCCTATCCCCTCCCCCACTGTGACTCTCTCCCCGGACATGGCGCAGATCGTTGCCCCTACTGTAAATGTCAGACAAACTCCTGACGGTACGGTGATCGGGACGCTCAAGGCCGGGGATGCGGTGACGGTACTGGGATGTGGAACTGACCCGGAAGCAGATGATTACAGATGGTGTTCCATTGCAGAACCATCCGGGTATGTGTGGCAGGGCTGTTTGAGTATCAATGACGGGCTTGGGTGCGAGGCGAAATAATGGAAATACTAATCGGCATTTTGATTGGTTTGGTGATTGGCTACGTTATCGGGCATAGACACGGAACTTATCACGGAATAGGGCAAGTAGACAAAATATTACGAATACCGCCCGGCAGCGAAATTACATCTGCAGAATACAGGCAGCGCAAATGACCCGATATTGGATAGTTAATTATCCTTTGTGAACAAATGTTCAGTAATGAAATTGTAATGTTGCCTTTGCAGGACGATCACGTCTAGATTAAGCGGGGCGGAACCATCCGTCATTGGAGCACGATATGGGCGAAGCACAACTGACACAGAGCCAGGAGGACTGGCTGCGACAAATCGACACGACGTATCGGCGTGAATTTTTCCGAAGGATAATGATTAACGCCAGGCCAGAGAATCAGGCTATGGTTATTCCAGAGGGGGTGGAGTGGTACAGGAACTTGAATTTTATCGAGCAGAAAGTAGCCGAGCATGATACGCGGCTGAATAAACTTTTTGGCGCTCTGAAAAGAAGCGCCGGTCAACTGTCAAAACTACTGGAATAGTGTATAATGTTCTTTGGTAGTTCGGGCGCATCGAGGGCGTCCCGCCACTAAGACGTAGTGCAGGGAATCGTGTTGGCCGAGCGAATATATAAGTCGGCGTCGTCATTGCACAGATGAGCGACCTGGACGCCCGAACGCTAATTGAATATCGTTTGCCACGCGAATAAAATCCCCTGGTAGACGCAAAGCGACCTCTCACGTAAGTGACACGTCGCAGAGACTCAACCGAGTCTTTGCGACGTGTTTTTTTTGTTTATCAACATAAATAAGGAGATTGTAAACATGAAACTTAGTCTGACTCTGATTGCCCTTGCGGTTGGTTTGGCATACGGGATCATCGTGCAATACTTCCCGGACTTCCCGGTCTCACAAGAGGTCTTACTTGCCTTTGTGGTCTACGTCCTGGTGAAGCTGGGCATCGAGATCGTCGAGCCTTTCGTTCGCGATGGGCTTGTTAAGGTTGGCTTACGCGGCTTCAAATAACCCCCGTCCCGTGCCTGCGCCGCTGGCTCGATCTATTCTCCGGGGCGGCGCGGCGGGACAGTTATTACCCTATGCCATGACAGAAACCGAAGGTTCAAATCTGATGCGTAGCGGGATCATGAACCGAGTGGGTAGCTTCCACTGGCTTGTATTGTGGGGCGGCCGACGTGCCGCCCGCGCTGGAGGCGGGTTGATCGCCGTCGAAGGTTGGAGGAGTAACGCGACCTCCTGGCATATATGTAGTGTCAACGTCCCGGCCAACACTCACTCCATGCCTGATACAGGTGATGGCCGGGGCTTGACCACATAGAACTATGGATAAAAACAAGAAAACAGAATTCGATGGGAGTACGGAATACACCGACATAGTTCGTTTCCCGCTCAAGCTATTTGTGGACGCAATAGTATTCGAGCCGTCTGCCTCTATAGACGTGGTCAGGTCATCGTACGAATTGCATTTGACTCCGTATGACATGAAAAAATTCCATGACTGGCTGGGGGAAAAACTGGAGAAGGAACCGTATACCGACCAGACGGTGACGGTTATCGGGAGGCTTGTATCATGACTGACCAAAACGATCATGACATTCTTGTAACGCTCAAGACGCTAATGGATGTGATGATACAAAATCAATCTGATTTTTACAAGCGATATGAGGAAAGGCATACCGAATTAGTGAGCCGCGTCTCTGTGCTGGAAAAAAGTGACAGCCGGGATAGCGAGCGTTTCCGGGGCATCATGGAGCAGATACAGCGCAGTTTGGATAACTCCAAACGAATAGAGAAATTGATCGCCGACATGGATAACCTGGGTGGAAACTTTCGGGAGTTGCAAAAGAAATCAAATCTGTTCGATATTGTAAATGGTCTCGGCGTTGCCGTTGCCGCGGCGGTGGGATGGAACCGATGAGACACTACCGCGTCCCGTCCCGCTTTGAAAGATGGTTGCAGGATACCCGCGACTATGTACGTGCCTTGTGTGAGGCGCTGGTCATGAACCCGCTCTTTTTCGTGGCTTTGTTATTGGACTGCCTGGCGCTCGTGGTGCTGTGGTTTTTTGGATTGCAATGACATTCGACTTGCATCTTGGCGACTGCCTTGAGATACTGCCAATGCTGGCTGAAAGGTCGGTGGATGCGATTATCACGGATGTTCCCTACGGCACGACGGCCTGCAAGTGGGATGTGATTATTCCCTTAGAGCCGATGTGGGAGCAGGTCAGGCGGTTGTGCAAGGGTGCGTTCGTGACGACCGCAAGCCAGCCATTTACAACTATTTTAATTAACTCAAATATGAAAATGTTTAGGCATGAATGGATTTGGGATAAACACACACCAACGGGTTTCTTGAACGCTAAGAGAATACCGCTAAAGCAACACGAAAACATTATTGTGTTTTCTCAAAATGGATATACCTACAACCCGCAAAAGTTTAAGAAGTCTGGAAATACTCATCGCTCAGGCGATAATTTTACAAGGGTTGGCAAGCCTATCAAGGCAGGTGTTTACGGGGAACATGTCAACGGGTCAGGGTTTAGAAGCGATTACTCATACCCGAAAACGATTATCGAGTTTAGGACTGGTAATGGCTGGGCTAAAAAGAATAATGGACACCCCACCCAAAAGCCCGTCGCGCTGTACGAGTATCTAATCAAGACATACACGAACGAAGGGGATACCGTTTTGGATTTCTGCATGGGTTCAGGTACTACGGGCGTGGCGTGTGTAAAGACTGGCCGTGATTTTATCGGAATTGAGCGCGAAGAGAATTACTTCGCAATTGCAGAGAAGCGCATCGAACAGGCGCAACAGCAAATGATAATGGAGTTCGCATTGTGAGTGAAATAAACAAGGAATAAAATGACTTATAACTTCATCCCAGGTACATATCGTCTGAAAGCGTTTCGACTCAACGTAAGAGGCACGCCCGACTCTACTCAGGACGGGAATCTCGTGGGAATACAACTCACGCAGGGAAAAGAATTTCCTGTCTATGCCATCGAATTCGATAGGAAGGGCTTCCCCTGGGGCATCATTACTCCGTCCGGCGCGCCTCAGGCGCATTATGTATGTCTTTGGAACGGGAATACCCTGTTTGCCGATTTGGTTTCACCGTTTGAAGGAACCCCGGACACCGTTGTCGTATCCCTGGCCTGGGCGCTCTCGATTGACGCATGGGCAAGGGACAATGGATACACAGGAGGGATGCCGCTTTGAAACACGAAATGGAGTTTGAGTTTACACGGTCAGATGGTGCAGATGAATGGTTCTGCCCGATTTGCGGGCGGCGCATTCTGTTGAATGTTCCTGTACATGGAATGGTCGTCGTGGATACGGGTGACCAGTACGTATCTCATTATGGAAGCATGGGGGGGCTGCGAATCGGAACGGTTGAAATTGAGAAAGCAGGCTGAGATGTACGTATATTCAAGCGGTTATGTCCGTGTTTATGAGTGCTGCAAATGCGGCGCAAGACACAGGACGTTGATCTGGCGCAAAGACGGCTGGTACTGCCTGTTGTGCTTGCCGTCCATAGAGGCCGTGCCCCTTAACAAATGAACTCCTGCGTTTTCGACATTGAAACAACGAGCTTGGGAGCAGTTGGGGCGGGCATTCTATTGGCGGTTTGTGTGAGGCCGACGGCTACCCAGAGGACAAGATCATTTCGGCTCGACCAATATGATTTCAAGGCGAGCAAGGAATACGGAATAGTGGAGCGCGAAGAAAAGGCGCTGCTGACAGATGTAATGGATGAGCTTGATAAATATGATGTGTTGATTGGACACAATGTAATCAGATACGATATTCCATACCTGAAGTCCAGAGCCTTTCAGCGGGACATGGAAACAAAGCCGGTAGTGGTTTATGACACGCTGACGGCATTTCGCAGGACCGGCTATCTCACGATCCCGAATGGTTTTGGAAAGCCGTCCGGCGGGTTGGCGATGGTTGCGGATTTCCTGCATGTCAAACAGCTAAAGACCAGTATCTTCCCCCACGATTGGTGGGAAACGATCTGGGCTAAGGAAGCAAAGCGCAAGGAATCAATGGACGAAATTGTAGACCATTGTTCGAGAGATGTCCGTCTTAATGCTAACGTTTTTCGTTATTTGTGGAATGCAGACCCGCGTCCGGCGCTGAAAAAGATTTATTGACATGAAAAAAGAGGTCAAGGAATTCGCCGATTTCTACGGTCTGCTTGACAACCTGATCGCGCAGGAATCCGCTCCGATACTGGCTGATGACGAACTGACCATTAACCGGGTTGCAGGCCGGGCGGACTGTGGACGAGTGAGGGCAAAGGGAATGATTAAGCGATGGTTGGCAGGCGGGCTGATCGAGTACGTTGGAAAGCGAAGTGAACCGATGTTCAATCACGTTTCCGACGCGTGGAAGATTGTAAAGAAAGGCGTATGAAATGAGCAGAAAAACACAAAGAATATTAAGGTTTGTTATTCCATTTATTCTTATTGCCATAATCCTATACCCGGCGTTTTTTATGAGATAAAGAAAGGCGCATGAATGAACATACGAAAGATCGAACTCAAAACGGATGACCGTGAATACGGGACGATGTATGAGGTACAAGTCTATCTGGCGTTCCAGAAAGAACCTGAAATCCTGTATTTGTCAACATGGGCTGATGGATATGCAGTCATTACAAGCATCCTTGATTTTCTGAAACTGCTGGTAGAGAAAGACAGATGAGAGACGACGATCATAAAGGCAAATGGTGGCTCTGGTACGTGTTCTTGTTTCTGCTGTTCGTGGCGATCCTTATTAGCGGAGTGTGGCGATGACACAAGCCAAATCAGGCGGCGCGAAAAAGATCGGGCGCAACAAGGAAAAATGCGCCCGGTATCGGGCGATGCACACGCGCGAAATGAACAAGGTACGGCGCATACTGAGGTCCAACGGCTGGGACGCGGCGCAAGCATACGCGGCGAAAAATGGTGTGGTTGGATACCTGTCCAAGTTGGTGACGGCATGAGACAAATAAAAAGCCCCGCACGGAGCGGGGCAGAGGAGTAAGAGAAGTGTTATTTGATTTTGCGGGGACGGCCTCCGAGTTTGCCGTTGATTCGGCTTTGTTCACTACGCGTCTCAGAGGGGATTGCGCGCAGGGCGCGGGCGGCGTAGGATTTGCACCACTCGTTGTATTGCTGGATGGTGTACCCGATTCCAAGTTCAGCGTCACGCGCCCGAATCATTTCGGCGTCTTTCGCCGCGTCGTATCCAGTGACGATCCAGGTGTTGTCTGCTTGGCGCTCAATCATTCCCACATCATTGACCCATACACAATCATTGTCAATCTTTTCAGCGCCCTGATGGGCTTGCCCATTGCGATAGGCTTGTTGCATCAATCGGATAATGGTCGCTTGCTGCTCCTGGGTAAGATCGTTGTATATATTAGCCTTTTCAAGAGCCGCGATGTGTGGCTCGACTTCGGATGGCACAAAGTTTGGCAGCAGTGGGTGAGAGGGTTGCCTTACAGAGTAGGGTCGCAACTCGTTACCATAAGGGTCATAGTGTTTGGTCATGTCGTCCTCCTAATAATCGCTGTTTGGGTCATTCATTTCGCGCTCAAACTTACGGGCGGCGCGTTGCTCATCCGAGTTATACCAAGCATCGTATTCGGCTTTGGCGATGGCTTTGCCGGACACAATCGCAATCTGCTCGGCGGTCTTGGGATTCTCGGCTTCCAGTTCTGCGAGGGCGGAAGCAATCAGATTATATGTATCTGGCATGAGGTAGCACTTGCCAACCATCCCGATACATCCTCGCTTTATGGCCTCATTATATTGATTATAGGCTTTACTCAAGCCAGACAAACCGCTCCCGCTGGCAACTGCCTTACCGCTGGCGTCGTAGATAACAATTTCGGTTCTGTCAATGGGGTGTGTCTTGGTTCCACAGAGCATACCATCCAGGCGGATTTCCTCGTCCCAGGTGCCGCGCTCCAGGGATACTTTGATTGTCTTGCCATTTGTGCTAATCATTCTGCTTGCTGTTATTGTCGTCATTTTGTCATCTCCTTATCTGTGTATGATTGGATTATACCCGACGTCGGGTATATGTCAATAGACACAACCTTAAAAAAAGTATGACATTTGTCATGTACATCTGTTCTAATTTTAGAGGCTGAATGACTGACCGCGAAGCCGATACCGTCCGAACGTCCATTGTCAAAGAGACTGCTCAGTTTCTAGCCCGGATGGTTGCTCAGCATCTGGACCCGCTGCCATATGACCACGTTCATGACGTAGGCGGGAGGCGATTTCGTGTAACAGTCAAGTCATATCCAGGCGACGAAACCGACAGGCGCTTGTCGTTGTATGGTGAGCAGGACATGGGCGCGAGTGAGTGAGGCTGAATGCGGCGTGGCGAATGGCATCAATGTGATTGCTGTGGTGAGGAAACGATTATCGTGTGGCGTGACCCTTGCGATTTCGTCTGCTCGTCATGCGGAGGCGGTGCTGTAATGATGTTCAGTTATGCGAATGATTTGCTGCCGTTTGTGGCTCTTCGGAATGCTTGTTATAACTATACTTGTCGAAAGCATGAAATATAAATGAAACGCATCCTCCCCTTCCTGCTCGGCCTCCTTCTCTCCGCCTACGTCCTGCCCTGGCTAATGATGCGTAGGCAGTACGACCTCTGGAAGCCCGCAACCACCTGCGCTGATG